>NZ_JBHXLV010000015.1:0-55544 GCF_042721685.1 Streptomyces sp. NPDC058459
GTGCGTTTACGGCCGAGATGGGGCGACGGTATCCGGGAAGCAAGAAGGCCCGACGCCCTCCACCGGGGAGGGCGCCGGGCTTCGTTCATCCCGGAACGGCTAGACGGTCAGGTGGCCGGCGCGCGCAGAAGACGCTCCTGGGTGGCCTCGGGCAGCACCCGGCGTAGGACCGGTGCGGTCGAGCTGAGGGACGCGGCGAAGGCGGCGACGAGATCGTGCGGCACGCCGGCGGCGAAAGAGGCCACCCACAGGTAGGGCCCGCCGAGCACGGGCTCGGACCATGCCTGCCATCCGGCCGGGCCCACCTCGTCAGCTTCAGTGACCAGGACGCGCGGGTCGCCGTCCTGGATGAGGGGCGGCACTTCGCCGAGGCTGATGTGTGAGGCGCCCGTCGGATCCATCGCCGCGGCCCGGAGCTGGTCGATGTCGCGGAGCCAGCCCTGGGCGGCGACGGCGTCCAGAACGTCCTCGGCTCCGGCCAGCGGCACGGTGGGCTGGTCGTGGGCGTCGAGGGCGAGGAGGAAGTCGGCAACGGCCTCGCCGGGGACGTCGCGGGTGAAGTAGGCCGACCAGCAGGCGTGGCTGTTCGCCTGGTCACGGGCGGAGATCTGCCAGGCGATCGGCAGTTCACCCAGGTGGAACGGCTCGTCGGCCAGGCACCACTGGGCCCAGCGCAGGTCGTCGGGGCTGATGTGCAG
Organism: Streptomyces sp. NPDC058459; assembly: GCF_042721685.1. Taxonomy (NCBI): domain Bacteria; kingdom Bacillati; phylum Actinomycetota; class Actinomycetes; order Kitasatosporales; family Streptomycetaceae; genus Streptomyces; species Streptomyces sp. NPDC058459. The sequence continues at coordinate 699 of NZ_JBHXLV010000015.1, forward strand.
GACGGTGCTGCGCAGGACCTGACGGTCCTTCTCTGCCTCGTCCGGCTCGTGCCGTCCGCGGACGATCGTCAGGCTCGTCCAGCCCAGGCCCGCGAGAGCGTCGACGACGGCGTCGTACGGGCGCCCGTCGTCACCGGCCAGGTGGCGGGGGCCGACCCAGCACGCGGGTGGGGTCGACGGGTCGGGCTGAAGGTGGGAGTACAGGGGCGCCTCCAAAGGCTTGGTGCGTTTCTAGTTGCCGCCGGCGCGGCGGCGGGGACGGCGCGGGGGCGCCTGGACGGGGCCCTGCCACGTCAGCTCGATGGCGACTTCGGGCGGCAGGTGGCCGAGCTGTGCGTCCTCCTCGCGTCCTTCGGCGAGGTAGACGACGGTCCGGCCGGTCTCGTCGACCGATTGCAGGACCTGCGCCACGCGATGGGCCATAGGAAAGAAGGGGTTCATGGCCTGGCGCACCGGAGCACTTGGGTCGCAGGCTGCGAGCAGGTCGATGAGGTCGGCGACGGTCATTTCCGAAGACGTTACGAGCATCCTCCTTGGGGCGAGAGAACGAGGGAAGGGACAGCGGACGGCACTCTGTTCGGCCAGCGGCATGCGCGCGGGCAGCCCCCGCAGGTCAGAGGAGGCGAGAGGTCTCCAGTACACGGGCTACTGCTGCGGCAACGATGTCGGCCGGCGTCTCGACGTCGAAGGAGACCTGATAACCGGGCGTTCTGGCGGTGCCGGTGACCGCGATCTTCCATCCTTCGCGGTCCGTGCCGGGACGGCCGAGCGGGAACCAGCCGAGGTAGAAGCGGCCGTCCTTGCTGCTGACGTGTACGTCCGCGCGGTCATTGACGACCAGGTGGAAGTCCTCGGCGGAGAACTGGTCCATGACCAGGGTCGGCTGGCCGGGACCGAGCTGCCACTGCCGTAGTCGGAGCGTTTCGACGGTGGTGGAGAAACCGGGGCCCACAGGGGCTACGGTCACGGGCTATCACCTCTCTGACCTGGGGTTTCCTGCGAGGTCGTCTACGTTGACATGCTCTCGCGCACGTTGGCCAGTCCTTCCGCGATCTTTCCTGTCTGCCCCCGGCGAACTGCCCATCCTCCCCCTCGGGCCCGGAGACGGGTTCATGGCCGGTCGGCCCCGCCGGACCCTCGCCTCGGCTAGGTACCCAGCTCCGGTGGCGGCCAGAGGCCGTGCCAGAGTGAGCCGCATGATCCCTGCAGAAGTCCCCGACGCGCCTCCGCTGACGTACGCCGACAGCTTCGACGTACCGGTCCTGTTCCGCAGTGGACCTGCGAGGAAGCCCCGGCGGCAGTGGCGGACGGCCAAGCACACGGCGTGGACCGGATCGGACGGGTTCCCTGCCGCCGACGGCTGGTACGCGCCGACCACCACTTGGCGGGAAATCATCAAGGCAGCCACTGAAGTCGGCCGCGACGTCACCCCGCACCTGCAGAACCAGCCGCGCTATGCCCACGGGGAACTCGTCGCCCGAGTCTCCCCCTTGTACGCCTACCTCGGCGCGCACCCCGTGACGCCCCGGCACCCCGTGAACGGCGCGAAAGGGCGGCGCCTGACCTGGAACCCGGTGTACGCGCACGGCACCGAGCGCAGCGCCAAGGTCGCCGCCGGCTACCGGCTGGGCATGACGATGACCGAGTGGGCCTGCCGCTCCCTGCTGGGACTCGGCCAGACCGAGCACCTCGAACTCGGCGGCCCCGTCCCCGCCCTGCTCAAGACGTTCAAGGACCCTAAGAAGAAGCTGCCCGATCTGTGGGGACGCCACGAGACGGAGAAGCTGTACTGGCTCATCGAGGCCAAGGGCGGCGACGTGGGGCTCAAGAAGCTCCGAGAAGGGTGGGAGCAGCTCGCGGCCGGTAGCCAGGTGCTCGGCGCATATGCACACCGCACCGTGCTGGTCGGAGCATCCGTGAGGTTCGAAGACGACCTATTCCTCACGATCGACCACGAACTCCACCCCGGCCTGCCGCCGCTTGCCCCTGCCGAATCAAGTACCGGCGACGAGGCAGTGGGCCCGGCCAACTTGGAAGACCGTCTCGGGGACAGCGACGACGCCTCATCGGGGCCGCACGCGCCCAGATGCTGACCTACCTCACACTGCGCTCCGTCCCCGCCACACAGCTGCGCGCCGTACCCGTGGCCGCCGATCGCTCCTCCCGCCGCCGGCGCTCCGGGCTGACTACCTCCCTGGAAGACGACCCGTTCACTCTCGCCATGCGCGACGAGGCACGCGGAGAGGCGGCCGACACCGAACAGCACATCCTTCGCGCCGGACTCCACTCCAGAGGACTCGACGACTTCCTCAGCTGCCGCATCCCCGGCACGGAGGTCCACCTTGGCATGTCCCGAAGGCTGTTCGCCGCCTGCGAGCGCCTCCATGAGGAAGATCTCGCCATCGCCCGGCGCACCCCGGGACTGCGAGCCGAGGACCAGCCCCCCCCGTCGACCTGGAGCTCAGCGACGCGGCCCAGGAAGTGCAGCGCCTCACCCAGCGGCGCATCTTCCGCGAACAGCAGGAGGAAGCCCGCCCACGGCTGCGTCCCCTGCTTCGAGACGCCTACGAGCGCGGCACGACAAGCACCTGGAGTGATCTCCTCCGGCGCCCCCAGGAGCCGAGGATTGACCTGCGAGGAGACGAGAGCCTCCTTGAAGCGGCGACGCCAGAAACCTACGTCGCTGTCAGCCGATACGACCTACCCGCAGCGCGCGCCTAGCCGCGTCTCGAAACAACCGCGCCACCTCATCGGTAGCCAGCTGAAGAATGGGGCGGAAGTGCCACAGCGAACGACGAAGCCCCCGGACTCCAATCAGTGGGGTCCGGGGGCTCGAAGTCGTGGAGTTGGGAGAGGATCAGCTCTCGGTGGAGTCGTCGGTGTGGCTATCGGTGCGGCTGCGGCGTGCCAGGAGGAGGGTGCCTCCACCGGCTGCGATCAGCGCGGTCGCGCCGCCGATCAGCCGTGGAGTGGCGTCAGCTCCTGTGTGGGCGAGGGAGCCCGTAGGCGCCTTCGGCGTGGAGTCTGTCACCGGGGCCGCGGCGACGGACGAAGAGTCGGATTCCGGCGAAGAGTCGGCTTCCGGCGTGGGCTTGTCTGCGGCCGAGGGCGCCGTCCCGCCGTTGCCACTGCTCGGCTTGCCGGGGCTGGACGGGGAAGGGGTGGGCTTGTGCGTCGGCTTGTCTGAGGGGTCGGGCGTCGGGTCGGTGTGGGTTTTGGTGTTGGTGACGGTCACGGTGACCGGGGCGCCGGGGCCCGCGGTGAACGTCTTCGTCAGCTTGTGGAGGTCGTAACCGGCGGGCGCCTTGATCTCCTTGACCCAGAACTTCGTGCTGCGGCTGGACACGGGCAGCTCACCGGAGGCAGTGCCCTTGGCGCCCGTGGTCAGGGTGAGCAGCGGGGAGGTGCCGGTGCCGATGTTCACAGTCGCGCCGGGCAGGAGCTTGCCGGTCTTGTCGTCCTTGGCCTGCAGGAGGACCTTGGCGGCCTTGAACGGGTCGGTGATCGTCAGCCGCGTGGTCGCGCCCGGGGTGACGATGACGTCCTGGTCGGCGACGACCTCGTGGAGCGGGCTGCCGGTCGTCGTCTGCTTGAGCCGGTAGACCCCCGGTGCGAGGTCGGAGAAGGTCGCCTTCCCCTGAGCGTCAGTCTGTCCGCGTCCGGCTTCCTGGCCGGCGGAGTCGAGCAGCAGGAACGTGGCGGCGGGCAGGACATCTCCGGCTGCGTCCTTCGCGATGATCTCGACGCTGCCTGCGTCCGGAGCCGAGGTCTCGGTGGGAGTGGCAGAGGCCGCGGGGGTCGGTTCGGCGGGCTCGGCGCTGGCGGCCGGTGCCCAGGTCAGGGTGCCGGCCGCCGCGACGGCGACAGCAGCAGCGGATCGGATGAGGCGTGCGTGCACGAGGAAGAGGCTCCTAGGGGGGAATGAGGGCGGTCGTCGGATGTGCCAGGGCATCGAGGCGGACAGGAGCAGAGCTCAGCGGTTGCGCGAGCCGTTTCGGGCAACCGGCTCGGCCGGAGCGGGCTGCGCGGTGCGGCCCGTAGTTCGGCGGGGCTTGTTCGCGGGGCGGGAGCTGGGGAACCAGAAGGCGGTGTACTGCTCGATGGCGTCGCGCAGCCCGGTGGTGACGGCGCCGTCCCAGGGAGGACGTCCGGGTTGGTGGTGCCCCTCGAAGGTGGCGTACCGAGAGTCGCCTGGCCGGGTGCCGTGGGCTTCGTCGCGGCGGTGGAAGGTGCCGTGGTCGCGGAAGCTGAGGGCGACGGCGTCGATCTCGCTGCCATCGGGGTGGAGGACCGCCAGGCGCAGGCCGCCGTAGGTGCCGGCGTAGAGGGCGCCCTTGAAGTCGATGCGCAGCCGCAGGGGGCTCCCCGGGGTCGGGGCGCCGCAGTAGGTGTTGCCGACAACGGCGTGGTCGGCGAAGGGGAGGCAGAGCTCGGCGAAGAACTCGGGAGCCTGGAGGGACATGGTGGACTCCGCCGGGTGGGGCCGTGTCAGCGGCGGGGGCCGGGCAGGGCGGGTCGGCTGGTGGTGCTCCAGCGCGGGACGCTGGCCGCCGGCACCGCGGTCGGACGGCGAGCGGCGAGGGCCCGCTGGACGTCGAGCGGAGTCGGGCTCGGCAGGGAGGGCGGGAGGACGGGGGTGAGCTGGGCGCGGCTCTTGACGTAGCTGTGGGTCGCCTGCCGCCACCGCAGCAGCGGCGCGGGGTCGGCTACGGACTCGGTGACGGCGCGCAGGAGGGCGGCCGGGGTGTCGGTGCTGGCGGTCGCGTACCAGAAGGGCCGGTCGACGTTGGTGCCGGACCACAGGTGCCAGCGGGCGCTGCGTGAGTCCAGCTCGCTCTTCGCGTCGAGGGGGCCAACGGCGTACTCCAGGGTGGCGAGGCCGTCGGGTGAGGTGATGGCGAAGGTGTCCGGGCTGGGTCGGTCGAACTGCCAGCCGTGGGCGATGAGCGGGTCGACGGCGAGGAACGGGTCGCGCTCCGGGCTGTCGACGGCCGGGCGGGCGAGGTAGCGGTCCGGGCCATCGCGGTACGCGGTGGCGAGGGCGGTGGTGAAGGCGGTGACGAACTCCGTCGGTGCGTCGGCGTTGAAGCAGACGCCCCAGACCGGCGGGCCGAAGGCGTCGCGGTAGGCGTTGATGCGCCACAGGCCGTCGTCCTCGCCCTCGGGGAGGTAACCCAGGCGCACCCGGCCGTCGGGGGCCGTGAGGTAGGCGTTGCCGAGGTCGTCGTGATGCAGGTCCCACCCGAGGTCGCGCAGCGGGTCGAGGGCCGGGTCGCCGACCGTGGTCGAGCGGGCCAGGTGGCGGGGGAAGACGTAGACGTCGCCATCGAGGTCGTGCTGCGTGGCGGGCTGCGGGCTCATCGGTCCGCCTTCACGGCGACGGTGATCTCATCTGCGACGGCGCTGAGGCGTTCGTTGACCTGGGCGGGGGTGCTGCCGGTCACGATGTAGAACCCGGCGCGGGCGGTGAACAGGGTGCCGCCGTCCTGCGGGAGCAGGAGGCGGTCTCCGGGACGGCGCTGGAAGCACAGCCGGTCCAGCCACGGCGGGCGAGTGCCTACGTAGCCGAGGTGGGTGAGGGTGCCGGAAGTATGGGGGTAGATCATCCCGATGGCAGCGGCGCCTACGCGGCTGGCCGTGAGGTCGGGGGCTTGACCGCAGGCCAAGTCGGCGGCAGCGCGCGGAAGGTCGATTCCTGTGGTGAGGCGGACGAGGTGGCCGATCATGTCGCCGGCGAGTCGGCCGTTGACCTCGATCAGACGCGGTCGTCCGTCGACGAGACGCATCTCGATGTGGCTGACGCCGTTGGTCATCCCCAGTGCTCGGATCGCGGCCCGCGCGGCGGGAGTGACGATGCCGAGGAGTGGATCGGCAGCGTCGACACGGTGCGCGAGCTGTTCGAAGTGGGGTGGCGGGCTGATGGTCTTGCGGTTGACCGCGACCACCGTGGTCGTTCCGCGGTAGGTGACGCACTCGACGCTGATCTCGAAACCGTCGAGGAACTCCTCCACGAGCACCTGGTTGTTCTCTGCTGCCGGCTCGGCCGTCAGCTGCGCGACATGATGTGCGGCGGCGAGCTGCTCCGGGGTGTCCACGCGCTGTACGCCCATGGCGCCGGCGTGGGCAGCGGGCTTGATGACGACCGGGTAGCCGATCTGGGCGGCGGCGGCCTGGGCTTCTGGCAGGCTGCGCACGCTCAACGAAACGGCGGAAGGTACACCGTGACGGGCGAACAGGGAGCGTGCGGTTGCCTTGTTGCGGCACGCACGTGTCACCTCGACGGAGTTGGCGGGCAGTTCGAGGGCGCGGGCGAGACGGGCGGTCGGGACGAGGCACCACTCGTCCCAGGTCATGACTCCGGCCAGGTCGTGGCGCGCGGCCAGAGCCCGGCCCCCTGCCAGCAGGGCGGCAGGATCGTCGAGGTCCGCGACGACGTGGTCGATGATGTGCGCCTCCTCCCAGGAGGGTTCGGCGGCGGTGAGCAGCACGATGTCGTAGGCGTCAGCGACTTGCTCAAGACAGTAGCCGCGGTAATTCGCGTCTCCGGGAGCGACGACGAGTACGACGGGGCGGTCAGACAAGAAGGTGGTCTCCGTATCGGTGAGGGCAGGATCAGGAGGAGGGCTCTCAGGCCGCGCGGCGGCGACGCAGCTCGAACGCACCGGCCCAACGGGGATGGCCGTCGATCAACTTCCGGGCGTACAGCGCGGTGAAGTTGTTGTTCAGTCCGGCAACGCCGTGGGGGAGTTCGCGGCGGAGGTCCTCGAAGAGGTCTTTCATGCCGATGCGGGTGGCACCGGCCGCCAGACGGAGAGCGGCCATGCGTTCGAGCGCGTAGTAGACGTGCGGGTTGTGAGCATCGAAGGCGCGGAACTGGTCGGTGATGGTGTGCCCGGTCGTGCGGTGCGACCCGCGGACGGCGATAGGCATGGCGTTCTCCACAGACTGGGGCGCAGCAGGGTCAGGGGCGCAGGGCGGGGTCGCGGCGCAGGCGGGCGAAGGCGCAGAGCAGGCCGAGGGCCTGCAGGACGGCGCAGACGGTGATGACGTGGCCCAGAGCGTCGGGGGGCGTGAGGGCGGTGAGCAGGCCGGCGACGGGGAAGGGCAGCAGCAGGATGAGGATGGTTGCGGACAGCGTGCTGCCGAACTTCCCCGGGGGGATGAGGTGGGACCGCAGGGTGCGCAGGACGACCGCCAGACCGCCGTCGGCGGCCATGAGGATCGCGACCAGCACCAGGTAGGACAGGTAGTCGGGGGCCTGGGCGGCGGCGAGACAGGCCAACGAGGCGAGGACGGCGCAGACGGCGCCGACAGGCCACAGGCCCAGGCGGTCCAGTGCGAACCGGCAGATGGTGACGGCCAGGAGCGTGGCTGCTGCTGCGGCGGACCACACCAGGCCGACGGCAGTGGTGGACTGACCGAAATGCTTGACGACGATCACCGGACCGGCTGCCTGCAGAATGCCGATGGCCAGGTTGGACACGGTCAGACCGGTGACCAACCAGCCGAGCGCCGGCAGCGAGCGGATCGTGCGCCACCCTGTGAGGAGCCCGGCGCCCGGACGCCCCTTGTGGCGGTGCTCCGAGGCCGTGGGCGAGGGTGGGGTGCACAGGGCAAGCAGCGCGGCCATCAGCGAGAGCGCGGTGATCACCGCGAGCATGGGGGGCGGTCCGGCCAGCAGGAGCACCCCGGCGAGGGCCGGGCCGGCCAGGGTGGCTGTCTGGTCGATGCCGATCAGTACCGCTTGGACCCGGTGGGCTCGAGAGCCCGCCCGGCGGCCCGCGGCAGCGCCGGCGGTCTCGGCCGCGATGTAACTGAACTCGGTGAGCACGCCGGTTGTCACCGCCAGCGCCATCACGGTGACGCACGCCACGGGCCCCGAGGGGTGCAGCCACAGCAGGGTCGCGCCGGCGGCGAGGGCCACCGCGCGCCCCAGGGAGGCGAGGTGGAACACGATGGCCGCCCCGCGCCTGTCGACGATCGATCCTGCCCATCCGAAGGCCGCCAGCCGCGGCATCCACTCCAGGGCGAACGCGGCCCCCGTCAGCGCGGCGGAGTTCGTGGTGGCCAGAACCAGCAGCGGGATGCCGTAGGTGCACATCGCGAAAGCGAGGGCGTCGGCCGTGCGCGGCAGGTAGATGGTGCGCAGCAGCGAATCGGCGGGGCGCAGGTCCCGAGTATCTGCGACGTGGCTCACGCGACCGCCTCGTACGTTGACAAGCAGGTGAGCTGCGGGTTTTCGGCCAGCCACTGGAGCAGGAGAACCCGAACGTGGGCCGGGTCGGTCTCGGGCTCGGTGCCGGCCCAGCTCGCGGCGGAGGGGCGTGCCGGATCCTGTGCGCTCTCGCTGGAGATCTGGAGTGCCAGCAGTCCCAGGACGTGACGGACGCGGTGGGTGAACTCGCAGACCTCCGCCGGTGGGGTGTGGCGGCGGGACCAGCGCGCTGCTGCATCGTAGACGTCGGCCAGCTCCTGGCCGCGGTGGGTTAGTTCGAGGCCGGCGCCTGGCGCGGTGCGGACGAGACCGTAGCTGCGGGCCGTCTCGGTTGCGATCCGCAGTTGATGGGTGGAGAGGTCGGGGAGGGTGGCGGCCAGCCGCCTGGGCGGTATCGCTCCGTTGTCGTCGATCTCGGTGATCAGGCGGATCAAGGGGCGCGATGCCAGTACCTCGACCGCGGCGCGTATCTCGGCTGTGGTGAAGGAGGCGGTCATCGGCGCGGCCCCCCTGCCGGGAGGGCCGCCTTCGGGCCGGTGGTCGTGGCGTGGGAGAAGAGTTCACGGCTCTGCCAGGTGGCCGGAGCCACCTCCGGTGCCCGCGTCGGGAGGGGCGTCCCGGGGGCCGTCCGGGACAGGCTGCTGACCCATGGCTTGGGCGCCGGTCCGGCGTTCGGGGAACCCCAGACCGGGTGGGACGCCGCCTCGTGGAGGGGCTGTCCGGCGGCCCACGCGGACAAGGCGCTGAAGACGGGGCCCAGCCCGTCGCCGGACGCGGACAACCGGTAGGGCCGGCCCTTGCCCTCGGTGTTGACCAAGGCGTCGTCAACGAGCTGGCGCAGCGGCGGGTAGATGTTGGTCCAGTCGCTGTTGGGCATCACGAGCCGGGCCAGGGTGCGCCCGCTGACCTCCTGGTGGGTCTTGAGCACCCACAGGATTGCGGCGGCGTGGCGTCGGGTGAGGAGTGTGAGGCTGTCCTCGATGTGTTCGATCGCCATCAGCGAGTGATCCGCCTTCTCCAGGTGCTCCTCAGCCCAGGTGACGATCACCGGCAGGACCGGCAGCAGGGCGGTGCCGCGCTCGGTGTTCCCGTAGGTCACGTGTCGCGCACTGTGCTCGGTGCGCTCCACCAAGCCGGCGTCGCACAGCGCCTTCACCTTGGGGTGGAGCTGCCCGTCGTGGAGCCAGGACACCTTGGCGGCCAGATCGCTGTACCTCATGGGACGAGCGGAGAGTGCCAGCAGGATCCGCACGTTCCACCGCGGGGTGATCATGCCGAGGGCTTCGGTGACCCGGGCGATGTCGGTCGCGGTGTCAGGGGGCAGGGCGGTGATGGCCAAGACAAGAACTCCTGGGTCAGTAAGGGAATGCGCCGCCGGGTCAGCGGCTGGTTGCCGCGCTCGGCGTCGCACAGGGCAGAGCAGCTGCAGGGGCCGCAGCAGGCGGCGGAGGCGGCGCCGGGGCCGGGATGGGGGCGAGGCTGCGCAGGACGGCCGTCACCGACGTGGCCTGGACGTCGCGGACGGCAACGGCTTCGGCGAGCCGGCGCGCACCGTCCAGGAGGTGGGAGACCTCGTGTCGGCCGATTGGCCGCTCGGGATGGAGCAGCCGGGTGAGGTGCTCGCGGTAGAAGGCGATGCTGCGTTCGGCGCCGACGAGGTGCTCGTGCATGCCGAGGAGGGCGCAGAGCATGCCGGGCGGCTGGTCCTGGGCGTGGGCGCGGAGGTCGGCGAGCGGGGCGCCGTACAGGTCCTCGATCCGTCCGGCGATCTCGGTGGACGTGAGGTGGGTCAAGCAGGCTTTCCGGGTCGGGGCCCCCAGGCCGCCCCGGCACGCGGCGGTGCGGGGGCGGCCGAGGTGGGCAGGGTGACGGAGGCCCGGGGCTGTGTCGTACGCACAGGGCGGGCCTGCTCGCGGCACGGGGGCATGGTGCGCAGCAGTTCGCCGAGGGCGGCGCGGTAGCCGTCGCGGGCGTCCAGCGCCGCCTCCAGCCACTGGGCGTCGAAGCGGAGCTTGTACGCCGACAACTCGCCCATATCGCGGTCGGGGTTCATGTCCGCGTGCACGCGGTCACGGACCCGGGCGACCTGTTCCTCGGTCAGCGCGAGGAAGGAGCGCAGTTCCAGGGCGCGGGTGAGGGCGGGAGAGGCGTCGCGCGCGACAGCGGCCTCGTGGAGTTCGGGGACCGGGCTCCCGAAGACCTGCTGCAGGTCGATGTCCATGGTGCTGGCCTCGGCCGGGCTCATCGGCCCGGCCTTCCCGCTCGCACCGCCGAGGCGGGAGCGGGCGCCCCGCTGGGTTGGTGGGGAGCGCTGATCTGCACCGCCGGCCCGGTTCGGGGGCGTAGGCGGGCCAGCCGTTCGGCGGCCAGGTCCTTCTTCCCGGGTGCATCGGGATCGAGGAACCACTTCACGACCAGGGCCCGGCCGTCGCGAGTCGTGACGGCAGCGTTCACCCGATGGGCAAGGTCCATCGTCGGGTCGTCGACCTCGCTGGGCTGGGTCTGGAGCGCGGCAAGGAGGTCGTCCTCCGTTCGGTCGAGCACCGACTGGGCTTCGACGAGAAGACCATGCCACTTGACGACATCGGTGGCATCCGGATTGGCCGTCGGCGTGGCGGCTACTGCGGCCTTCAGCTGGTCCAGGTCCATACCGAAACGCGCTTCGATCCGTTCAGTGAGCATGCCCACGACATCTTCAGCGCCATCGGATATGCGCTCGGGCAAAGGGAAGCTCCAATTCTGGAGAGGCGGGCGTAGGACCGGGCGAGGAAATGGCGGGTCCCGGAGACTTGGGCGTTCGGGAACCGATGAGCCTGTCAGTCGAGGCACATTCGGACGTCGCGGTAGACGTACGTGCCGGAGACCCAGCCCTTGACGCCAGTGGTCTTGTCAGTGATGTAGAGCCAGTTGCCGCTCTTCTTGGCAACGCTGAACCTGTGGCTCTTGTAGAGCACGCCCTGGGCGGTGGACGAGGAGCTGGCCTTGGACCGAATGGTCACAGCGCTGGTGCGCACCTCGTACGGCAGCGGCGGCAGGTACTGACAGCTGACCGCGGGGGCGGCGGTCGCCGCCGTGGGTACGGCCGCCGCACTCGCGCTGGTGGCGGAAAGCGCCGGCAGGGCCAGCGTGCCGAGCAGAGCGGCCGACACAGCGATTCGGGTGGAGCGCATGCGGGAGGAACCTCCATGAGGCAAAAGGGGGTTGTCTGAAAGGGCGCTGCCGGTTGTCCCGGCGGCTGCATCAAGAATCCGGAGAATCGCCGGTTTGGCTAACCGGCGATCGTCGGCTATGTTGCGCCCGCCGTTGCCAGTTGCCGGCGTCAGAAGAGACGCCCGGGTGCGCGCACAGGCGGAGCCTTAGGCACAGCAGACGGACGCGCGGGCGTCGTTGACCGGCGGACGGGCGGCAGCGGACCGGCATTTCCAGCGAGGCGGTCTTCGCCCCATTGCAGGGCTTCACCGACAGAGGAGAATCCGCCCTCGCGCAGCGTGTAGGTCCACGCGCTGCTGTCGACCTCTTCGACCACCACGCGAAAAGGGCTGGGCGCGTGCTCGTCCATGGCCTGCAGCACGACGATGGTGACCATGTCCTCGGGATCGTCGCAGGTGTACGAGTAGCCCATCGCGTAGTGGTCGCCGTCGCCAGCCAGGCGCCGCTCCAGCGACCGGGTCGTCTCGTCGGCCGCAGGTGGGCCGAGGTCGGGGTTGAGGGTGATGGCATCGGGGCGGCATTCGCAGTGGATGAGCCAGGACTGCGCCAGGGCCGGCAGCGGCAGGACAGCGTGCTCGAAGGCGAACGTGCGCTGCTCCAGGTCCCGTCGAAGGTGCACGGCACGGTAGGCCGCGGTGCCGGGATGGTCGAAGGTAGCGGTTCGGTCGAAGAGGACGAAGTAGCTGTGCACGCCGTTCGCCGTGTGGTGTTCGGCGAGCGGCACCAGCATGTCGGCGTCGCCGACCTGCTGGTAGAAGTCGAGGAGGACGTCCTCATCGGCGTCGAGGTGATCCACCTCGAAGGCGACAGATTCGGGGTTGGACGCTCGGTCGGGCACCGGTTCGCTGGACGACAAGAGGGCCTTTCGCGGGGGTCAGCGGGTGTGCCGGGAGGCGGACGCGTGGGCAGGCCGGGGCAGACCCGGTAGCGGGCCGGGTGCCGGGCCGGGCCGGGGTACGGGCCCGCGGGTGGTCAGCTGGGGGGAGCGGGAGCGTGCCGCGTGAGTACGGGCGCTTACCGGCCGGCGGGTCATCCCCAGCCGGCGGCCGACCTCGTCGTAGACGTCGTTGCCGGCCCGCGGCCGGAGGGCCACCACGTAGATCTCCTTGTGGTGCACGGAGTCCGCAGGCGCCTGGCGGACGCCGTAGACGACGCGCCAGTCCTTACGCGCGTCGACGAACAGCTTCCGGTACCCCTCCAGGTCACCGTCCAGGCGCAGCCCGAAGCGTTGCGCGTTCACGACCTCCTGGAGGTAGACGAGGGTGATGTCGCGGATGTGGCTGGGGGCCTGGAGGAGGTCGGTCAACGCGCGAGGGTCGAAGCTCAGACCGAAGGCAGGCTCTCCTGCTCCCCCGCTCATGACGTCGGCTCGTCCGGCTCGGTGGTGCCGACGGCTTCGGCGGCGGACGCCGCCTCCGTGCGGATGGACGGCGGCGGGCCGGGCAGCAGGCGGTGCGCAGGCCGCTCGGGAGAGGTCATGCACGCCGACAGCGGGCCACCCGGCGCGCGGATGGCAGCGACCGCGTGGGTGAGGAAGTCCCGGTGCCACACGAACAGGCCGCTCAGCCCCGATTCGGGGTCCTTGTGCTGCTGGTAGGCGAGCCAGAGGGCGTGGAGCCAGGCCACGACGTCGTCGTGCGCCTGCCACTGCAGGCACCAGGGCGCCGCGGTGGTGACCTCCGCCCCGTAGACCGGAAGGAAGAAGTCGTCCACCCAGTCGCTGAGGGCATCGAGTTCGTCCTCGCGTTCCTCCCCGTCCAGCTCCAGGATCGGCCGGGGCTCCGGCGGAGCGTCGGGAGCCGGCCCACCGAAGCCCGGCATGCCGAACGCCGCGAACGGGGATTCACTCGGCGGTGGAGCGGAGGCGAGATGATCCAGCTGCTGGGCCTGTTGTGCCGACTGCTCCATGAGCCGCCGCACGCTCGCCTCGATTCCCTCCAGCTGAGGGTCCGGGACGCGGATCGGCTCCAATTGCCCGCCTGCTGCGGACTCTACGGATTCGGGCATGAAAGAGTACGGCCTCCTACGAGACGCGAAGTATTGGTGGGCGAAAGCAGCGGCGTACACGGGAATGGCGAAGTGCCGCTCACATCAACGGCCGTTCGGAATTCGACGGAGTGTGCCGTATACGGAGTCGGGTACGCCGTAGCCGCCTATACGGTGAGCACCATGTCGTCTTGGGTCAGGGTGGCGCGGATCGTCTCGGTGAGCCGGTCGGCCGCGATCGACGCATAGTGCTCGGTCTTCTCCACGCCGATGAAGTCGCGGCCCTCCAGCAGGGCGGCCACGCCGGTGGATCCGGAGCCGGCACAGAAGTCAAGGACGGTGCCTCCCTCAGGGCTGATCTTGACCAGCTCACGCATCACCTCCACCGGCTTCTGCGTGATGTGCTGCCGCTTCGCACCCGAGGGCTGCGACGCCGAATACAGGCCCGGTAGGTAGACCGGGTTGCGTGAGCCGTCGATCGGCCCCTTGGAGGCCCAGACGATGAACTCGCAGTTCTGCGTGAAGCGGCCCTTCTGCGGCCGTGCGGCGGGCTTGTGCCAGGCCAGCACCCCGCGCCACAGCCATCCGGCCGCCTGGATCGCGTCCGTCGTGGTCGGCAGCTGACGCCAGTCGGTGAACAGCAGACCCGTCCCGCCGGTCTTGGTCAGGCGGTGGGCTTCGGTCATGATCTGCGTCAGCCAGAAGCCGTAGCTGCGCTGGTCCATGTTCTCGCCGGTGAAATCGGGAAGTTCGTTCTTCGCGTCGGCGGAGGTGTACTTCTGCTTGGCGGAGCGGGTCGTGCGTTCCTTCGCGGTGCGCCCGCCAGAGTTGTACGGCGGGTCGGTGATGACGGAGTCGACGCATCCGTCCGGCATGCCGGCGAGGACAGCCAGAGCGTCGCCCTGGTGGAGGGAAAAAGGCAAAGAGGAACCCCAATTCGGGTGCGGAGTCACGGAAAGAGACTGCCGCCTCGCACAAGATTCCTTGCGGGCCGAGTTCGGGCATGCAGAAGCCCAGGGCCGCGGACCGAGGAGGGCGAGGGGAGTCCAAAAACTGTAGGGCCGAATTTGCCGACGACCAAGAAGTGCCCGTCGAGGGGTCGGATTCCGGCCCCCCGCGCTGACTTTTTGGTTAACCGCCGATCCGCACCTACTGTTTTTGAACCGCCCGGCGCACACCGCCGTTGGCTACTCCCGCCCCACCCAGCTCACCATCCGGGCCACGCGGAGCGAGCGGCAGCTCACCCCGCCGGCCCTGCCTCCGATCGCCCCGGCCCGCCGCGCCCTTCCACCACGCCCTGCGTACGCGACGTGCCGGACACCACCGAAGGACCTGCATGACTTCTCGTTACCCGCCCCTGCCCAACATCGCTGACCGGCGAGCGGTCCGCTCGGGTTGAAGGCCCTCGCCGCCGGCATCGGCGTCGTCTTCCTCTCCCCGATCCTCCTGGCCGGCACCGGCATGATGCTGGCCTCCTCCGCCAACGCTGTGCAAAGCAACGGCACCCTCAGCAACTGCCTGACGGACCTGGATTCCAGCGAGATCGCCGACCAGGTCTCCAAGCTCCTGGATGGCGCCTCCGGTGAGGACGTGCACATCGAGGGCCTGGACCTGCCCTCTGAACAGGTCCCCAACGCCCAGACCATCGTCGCCGCCGGCCTCTCCCTCGACGTCCCGAGGAAGGGGCAGATCATCGCGCTCGCCACGGCGATGCAGGAGAGCCGGCTGCGCAACCTGAACTACGGCGACCGCGACTCCCTCGGCCTCTTCCAGCAGCGCCCCTCCCAGGGCTGGGGCAGCGCCGAGCAGATCCGCGACCCCACCTACGCCTCCGAGCAGTTCTACATGCACCTGCTCAAGGTGAACGGATGGCAGCAGATGACCGTCACCCAGGCCGCCCAAGCCGTCCAGCGATCCGGCCTGCCGGACGCATACGCGCAGTGGGAGGACCTGGCTACCGCACTGCAGTCCGCCATCGTCAAACCCTTCCCGGGCGGTGACGCGGAGGGCGCGGACACCGACGAGGACAAGGAGCCCTCGACCTCGACCGGCTGCACGCCGGGCCAGGACGGTTCCGGGTTCGGCCGCATCCCCGAGGGCAGCGTCCCGAAGGGCTACACCATCCCCAAGGACGCCGACCCGAAGGCCCGCAAGGCCATCGCCTGGGCGATGCAGCAGCTCGGAACGCTCTACCAGTGGGGCGGCTCCTGCACGAACGCCCACGGCCCCGACCCCATGGCCCGGTGCGACTGCAGCTCCCTGATGCAGCAGGCATACGCCCACGCCGGCATCCAGCTCACCCGCACCACGTACACGCAGGTCGGCGAGGGCAAGGCGGTCTCGCCGTCGAAGCTGCAGCCCGGTGACCTGATCTTCAGCCGCGGCAATGCCGCGCGACCCGAGCACGTCGGCATGTACATGGGCGAGGGTCTGGTCATCGAGGCGCCCCACACCACCAAGCCGGTCCGAATCACGCCGATCAAGGACTGGACGATCCTCGCCGTCCGCCGCGTCCTCTGACGCCGCCGCCCGCCCGCTGCGATCTGGCGAGGCCACCTCGCGGCCCCGTTCCGCGTCCCTCCGCTTCCCCATTCACCGGCCCTCGCCCGGCCCGCGTACGCAAGGAGCCTCCTCACCCCTATGCATGTCCCCCTCGCCGACCGCGCCATACAGCTCGCCTACGACCCCGGTATCACGCCTAAGGGCGGCGGCCTTCCCGGCCTGAGCGTGCTGAAGACCGTCGTCAGCTCGATCAACCTCTTCGGCATCGTGGCCGTCGTCGGTGCCCTCGCCGTCTCCCTCGGTGTGTGGGCCTGGGGCCACCACACCGGCGGCCACCAGGCCGAGGCCAACGGCAAGAAGGGCGCCATGGTTTCCGCCGGCGCCGCCCTCGGTCTGGGGGCCGCCAACGGCTTGGTCGCCTTCTTCTCCAACCTCGGATCGCAGATCCACTGATGAAGAACCGACTCCGACTCCCCTCCCTCTCCTCCTTCGGCACCAGCTGGTCCGCCAAGGGACGCGTCGCGGTCCTCGCCGCGGCCGTCGTCGCGCTGCTGCTCCTCGCCGGCGTCGTCGCCGTCGTGAGCGGCAAGGGGGACGACCACCGGGCTCCGCAAACCGCCGCGCCCGCCCCGGCCAGCAGCCCGTCCGCGAGCGAGACCGCGCCCGAGCCCTCCACAGGATCCGGGTCGGTGCCTAAGCCGCCGCAGATCGCCGAGCCGGTGGCCTATGCCCGAGCGGCTGCCCAGATGCTGTGGTCCTACGACACCCGCGACACCAGCCGCGACCAGCAGCTCGCCGGCATGCGCGCCTGGATAACCGCCGAGTCCACGTACGCCGATTGGGCTTCGGTCTCCGGGCAGGTCCCCGATCCGGTGCTGTGGTCGCGGATGGCCGACCAGGACCAGCACGCCACCGCCAGCGTGACCGAGGGCCACTACCCCTCCGCCTTCAAACAGGCCCTGGCTGACGATCCGTCCGCGATTACCGAGGCGTACATCTACGTCGTCACCGTCAACGGCAAGCAGCAGATCGCCTGGAAGAAGGGCGGCGGCGGAGCCGAGGAGCGGGCCGTGACCCTCGCGGTGCAGTGCCGCCCTAACCAGGACTGCAGCCTGGCCGCCATCGCACCGAACGTCACGCAGTGACCCGCACCTGACCGACACGAAAGGAGGAGCAGCGCCCCATGGGTTTCTGTGACTTCCCCCTGGCCGACAAGCTGTGCGCTGTCGGCGACGCGGTGGACTTCGCCACCGATCCCGGCAAGGCCATCGGCGACTGGATGGCGAAGTCCGCTGGCGAACTGGCCGCCGCCGCGGCCGATCTCGCCACCGAGGCGGTCAACACCACCGCTAAGGTCGACCTGAACGCCTCTTGGTTCGTCGAAAACTATGAGTTGCTGCTGCCCCTGGGCCTGGTCCTTCTGGTCGCGACCTTCTCCGCACAGCTGGTCCGCGCCGCCGTCCGGCGCGACGGACAGGCCCTCACCCAAGCCTTCACCGGCACCATGTCGGGCGTCCTGTTCGCCTTCTGTGCCATCTCCCTGACCACGGTCGCCATCGAAGTCGTCGACGCCATCAGCGACGGACTGTTCAAGGCCGCCCACCTGGACATCGAGTCCGCTGTGCGCCGCATCGTCAAGGTCAACCAGATCGCAGTGCTCTCCGGTCTGGGCTGGCTCGTGCCCGTCGTCGCCGGCCTGGGCGCCGCCATCGGCGCCTTCCTGTACTGGTGCGTGATGATGGTCCGCAAGGTCGGCATCCTCGTCATGGTCACCCTTGCCGTCTTGGCGTCCGCCGGCGGCGGCTGGGAAGTCGCCCGGCGCTGGCGCAAGGGCTGGATTGAAGCCACCGCTACCCTCGTGGTCTCCAAGCTCCTGATGACCGTGATCTTCGTCCTCGGCATCGCCGCCATGGGCAAGACCGAGGCCAAGGACGGCATCGCCGCCCTCGCCGACGTCACATCCGGCATCGTGATCATGGTGCTCGTGCTGCTGTGCCCGTACGCGGTGTTCAAGTTCGTGCACTGGGCGGCGGACGGCACAGACGGGGAGTCCATCCACCGGGCCGGAGGCGCCGGAGCACAGATCGCGAAGGCGCACGCCGAGAAGGCCGCCCGCAAGGCCGCCGCAGCTGCGGCCACCGCCGGAACCGGTGGCGCCGCAGCCGGAGCGGGCGCCGCCCCGCAGGGTCCCGACGCCGGCGGCGGTTTCCCCGGCGACGTCGCCGCCAACCCGACCAGCGGGGGTGGCGAAGCAGTCAAGGACGGACCGCAGGGCGGCGGAACAGGCTCCTCATCTGGCGGCGACGGCATCAAGTTCGGTCTGGAGAAGGCCGTCCAGCCCGCGCCGGCCAGCGTGTCCGACGACACCAGCGGCCAAGTGGGCGGCAGCCCGAGACTCGGCGGAGCCGGGGCGAACGCCGCCTCCGGACAGCTCGGCGGGTGGCAGTCCGCTCCGCCGACCACCACCCCGCCCCCGCAGGGCGCGGCGCCGCCCTCCGGCGCGCACAACGCCTCCACCAGCAGGACCAGCGGCCCGCCGCCGCCCCCGGCCGGCCCCTGATTCCCTGCCCGATCACCGAGGGCGGGACGCGCATTGGCGCTTCCCGCCCCCGGGTTCCACCCGAGTCTCCAGGACGCGCCCCTTGACTGATCTGTCCATCGCGCCGGTCACGGTGAAGTTCCCCCATCGCTCCCGCCGCGGCATCCTCCTCGGCCTTTCACTGCCCCAACTCCTGCTCGTCTCGGCCACGCTGGCAATGCTGCTGCTGACCGTCATCTCCACCGGGCTGCTCGGCGCCCTCGCTCTCACCCCGCTGTGGGCCGCCACCGGCGCGCTCGTCGCGATCCGCCGGCACGGCCGCTCCCTGATCGACTGGGCACCGATCGTCACCCGCTACACCCATCGCCGCCGAACCGGCCAGACGCTCTGGCTCGCCCGGCCCGTCACCCGGCCCCGGCAGGACGGCATCCTGCACCTGCCCGGCACCACCGCCTCCCTCAAGGTGGTCACCCCCGGCGACTCTTCCAACCGGGCCGCGGCCGTCCACGACCCGCACCAGCAGACCCTGACCGCCATCGCCCACGTCAGCTCCCGCGCCTTCGCCCTCCTCGACCCCGCCACGCAGAACCACAACGTCGCAAGCTGGGGCCGCGCGCTGGCGGGTATCACCCGCACCGGGCACATCGCCACCGTGCAGGTGTTGGAACGCACCGTCCCCGACAGCGGCGACACCCTCACCCGCCACTGGACCCACCACGGCCAGCCACAGACCCCCGTCGCCGGACAGATCTACTCCGAACTGGTCGCCTCCGCCGGTCCCGCCGCAGCCCCGCACGAGACCTACCTCGCCATCTCCCTGGACCTCAAGGCCGCCCGGCGTCTAATCAGCCAGGCCGGCGGAGGGCTGCCCGGCGCGTTCACCGTCATGGAGCAGACCACCGCCTCCATCGCCCAGGCCGCCCGCAACGCCGGCCTCCAGGTCACCGGCTGGCTGACCGCGCGTGAGATCGCCGCCGTCATCCGCACCGCCTACGACCCGAACGCGCTCGCAGCCCTCCAGCAGTGGTCCGAGACCGGCCGCGCCGAGGCCGACCCCGCAGCCGCCGGACCCGTCGTCCAGGTCGAGGAGTACGACCGCCTGGCCACCGACAGCGCCCGGCACGCGACGTACTGGGTGGAGAACTGGCCCCGCACCGAGATGGGCGCCGGCTTCCTGCACGGCATCATGTTCACCGCCGGCGTGCGCCGCACCCTCTCCCTGATCTACGTGCCGCAGGCCCTGGAGTCCGCGCTGCGCGACGTCCAGCGGCGGAAGGCCGCGATCATCGCCGACGCCAACGAACGCTCCCGCCGCGGCCAGGTCGACAGCGAGGAAGACTCCGTCGAATACGCCGACGTCAAACAGCGTGAGCGCCAGCTCATCGCCGGCCACGCCGACGTGGCCCTGACCGGTCTGGTCACCGTCACCGCCGATTCCGACGCCCTCCTGGACGCCGCCTGCGCACAGATCGAAACCCACGCCGTCACCTCCGGCGTCGACCTCCGCAGGCTCAACTACCAGCAACCCGAAGCCTTCACCCTCAGCGCCCTGCCCCTCGCCCGCACCGCCCTGTGAACCCCCCTCCTGTTCACCGGCCGGCGCCCCGGCCCACAGCCCTCGCTCATCCGCGATACGACCACCCGTCGCCGCCCCTGCCGCCCGACAGGAAGGACCACCACTTTTGACCTCCCCCGCACCCCCGGAGGACGCGCACCCCTACCTGCGCGCCGCAAGCGCCGGAGTCCGCCACCACACCCGCGCCCTCCGCCCGCCGGACGCCCTACTGCCTCGGCCGGCCGATCGGCAGCACCTGGACGTACTTCACGGCCACCTCACCGCCCTGCTCCACCTTCTGGACCGTCTCGCCGAGGGCACCCGACCGCCCCACCCGGCCGCCGGCAGACTCCTGGCCACCGCGCACACCCGCCTCTGGCAGGCCACCAGCGACGTCCACAATGCCTTCCACCTGCTGCCTGCCGGCACCGCGGCGGACGCCGAGACCAGCGCATGCCGCCCCGACCGGCTGCCCGAAGGCCCGCCGGTGCTGACGATCTGCCAGCGCCACCTGGCCGCCGGACACGTCGTGCGCCGCAAGACCACTCCCAGCGACCTCCGCCCGCACACCACCGCCTGCGTGCGATGAGCACCACCCGCAGAATTGAGGGCCCTCGATGAGCCACCGGCCCGCCCGCCGCGCCTCCGCCTCCCCGCTGTTCACCCCGCACGGCGTCGACCGTGCCAGCCGCAAGGCCGCCCGCCGCCAGCTCGCCGAAGCCGCCGCCAAGGCCCGCGCCGAAGCCGGCACCCGCCCCGACGCGGTCACGAGCGACGAGCACGAGATGCCCGCCGCGCTCCACCCGGCCGGCGGACGCCCCGGCCCTGCCTCCGCCCGCGGGAACCGGCTCAAGCTCCCCGCTCACCGCATGACCACCGCCGTCGCCGCCGGCGCGTACCCCTTCCTCGCCGAAGGCGGCCTCGGCGCCGAGGGTATCTACATCGGACGCGACGTCCACGCCGAGGCATCCTTCGTCTTCGACCCCTTCGCCCTGTACGGCAAGGTCGAGGGCTTCACCAACCCCAACCTTCTGCTCGCCGGCGTCATCGGCCAGGGCAAGAGCGCACTCGCCAAGTCCTTCGCGCTGCGCTCGATCGCCTTCGGCTATCGCGTCTACGTCCCCTGCGACCCCAAGGGAGAATGGACGCCGGTGGCCCAGGCCCTCGGCGGCCGGTCCGTCGCTCTCGGGCCGGGCCTGCCCGGACGGCTGAACCCGCTGGATGCAGCCCCCCGACCGGCGAGCGTCTCCGAAGCGGACTGGGCCGGCGAGATCCGCAAGCGGCGCCTGCTCCTGCTCGGCTCCCTGGCCCGCAGCGTCCTGGGCCGGGACCTGCTGCCCATGGAACACACCGCCCTCGACGTCGCCCTCGACGCCGTTGTCACCCACGCCGAAGCCAGCGGCCGCACCCCGCTCCTCGGCGACATCGCCGCCACCCTCAACAACCCCGCAGCCCTCGACGAGGCCGCCGGGATGATGTCGGGACGGCTCGGCGAGGCCGCCCGCGACCTCGCCCACGCCATGCGCCGCCTCGTCTTTGGCGACCTGGCGGGCATGTTCGACGCGCCCTCCACCGTCGACTTCGACCCCAGCGCGCCGATGCTCTCCATCGACCTCTCCCGCCTCGGCGGCTCCGGCGACGACACCGCGCTGGTCCTGGCGATGACCTGCGCCTCCGCCTGGATGGAGTCCGCCCTGTCCGACCCCGACGGCGGCAGGCGCTGGATCGTCTACGACGAAGCCTGGCGCCTGATGCGCCACGTCGGCCTGCTCCAGCGTATGCAGGCCCAATGGAAGCTCTCCCGGGGCCTGGGCATCGCGAACCTGATGGTAATCCACCGGCTGTCCGACCTGCTCACCGCCGGGGACGCCGGATCACAGGGACGCGCCCTGGCCGAGGGCCTCCTCGCCGACTGCTCCACCCGGATCATCTACCGCCAGGAGACCGACCAACTCAACGCCGCCGCCACCCTCCTCGGCCTGACCTCCGTCGAAATCGACGCCATAGCCCACCTCAACCGGGGGCGCGGTCTGTGGAAAGTTGCAGGTCGGAGCTTCATCGTGCAGCACCTGCTGCACGGCCACGAATTGGCACTCTTCGACACCGATGCCCGTATGCATTGAATCTCCCGCGAGTTCACGGATCCGGCGTCTAGCGCCCTCTGACCTTTGAACGGAGCTGCCCTGATCAGCATTACACCCGCTTACCGCGACGACCGGCGGGTCCGCGCTACAGCCCAGCACCAGCCCAGCCCCGGCCGGTGGCATCCGGTCCTGCGGACGAGCCTCGTGTGCGGACCTCGCCAAGGGCAGATGGCGGACGATGGCCCGAGGCGTCGTCCGTTCGGTTCACCGAACCGGCACTTGCATCAGGGACCCAGCCGAGGCTTCAGGATTCCCGACAGAACCACGGATTCCTCCATCCCGTCGTATGCCCCCGCTGCGCTGAACCTGCAGGTCACCACCACGTGTCTGCGGGGATTGAACCCGCGGGAGTAGAGACAGGAGCAACAGGTCCATGCCACCCGGTCTCCCATGCGACCTGGTACCGCGCGAGGCCGCCCTCCACCTGATCGGTGCACCGAACGCCTTGAAGGACCAACTTCACGACGCCGCCCAGCAGTGGGAGCTGCTTAACGAGAATGGACACATACCGGCCACACCCTGTTACACCACGCTGCTCCAGCACGCCGTCGCCGCAGGGGACCTCTCCCGAGGCGTCCTCCGACTGACCGCCGATTTCGCCCGGCGCCCGCACCACCCCGCCGCCGCCGCCGAAAGCGACTCTCCGCAGCAACACCCTCAACTCTTGTCACAGAAACCCTGATGAATATCTCCAACATCCAGCCCCACGCCGCACCTGGTTCCCAGATGGTGCACCAGACCCTCGGTAAGACGCCGTCGGAACTCAGGCTCCTCCACGATGGCACCGAGTTGGTGATGGCCGTCCTCGTGAGCAGAGCCGCGCGTCACCTGGACGACGTGCTCCGTCAATTCACCGATCACGCTCAGCAAGCGGCCATTGCGCTGACGAGCGCTGTAGCCGGCACGAAGTCGATCAACTCCCGGGGTGTCCTGCAGTACTCCGCGATTCAGGTCGACATCCTCGCCGCACGTAGGGCTGACGCAGTCGACCGCCTCAAGGAAGCCATCGCCGCCTACCGCCAGGTGACGGCGGACAAGCCCACGTCCCCTGTCAGCCCGCAGGCCACGCCCGCGCCGTCCACAGCTGCTAGCCGCACCCGCCGATGACTGCGATGCCCATGTCCCGCCACGTCGAGGAGCGCCGTCTGCCCGTCACCGCGCCGGCGGAATTTGCCTACACGCAGTGGCCGAGCGCACCACACAAATGACTACCGAACCCCCCTACGTGACCCAGACTTCGAGCTGTACGACAACGTCGGCCGTGACGCCGACCAGATCCACGCCGCCCGGTACAACCTCGCCATCCACCGCGACCTGAAGCGGTGGGCACGCCGCGACGCCGAGCCCTTCCTCGCCGCGCACCCGCTGCCCGACCAGCCCTGGCCGGCCCCCGACCTCACCCCGTACCTGGATGCCCTCCCGGCGGCCCAGACCCCGACGGAGATCGACACGGTCACCGACCACGTCCTGGACGCCGCCGAACCCGCACTTCGCGCCCTGAGCGACTACCTCGTCGCCGCCGCCCGGTGGAAGCAGGAGAACCGCGGAGCGGCCAAGGGCTCGCCCTCGAACCTGCTGATGACCGCGGCCAGCCGGACGCTGTCGGTCACGGCCCTCGCCGACGAAGCCAGCCTGAACAGGCTCCGTGCCACCTACGACCCGGCCCCCACAACGCCGACCGACCCCCAGCGGGGCGCTGTCGCGAGCCCACCGCCCTCTCCCCCCTCCCCTGGCACCGTGCCCCGCCGGTAACGGCGTGCGCCCGCCAGCCACTCCCCAGAACCCGATCCCGGGCGAGCTGCCGAGCCCGCCCTCACCCGGAGCCCCCTTGACCCATCCTCCGCACGTGAACACCACGGAATGGGCCGATGCTCAACGCCGCCAGGCCGAACACGACGCCCTCATAGTGCGGCTCGCCGACCGCGAAGCCGAGAGGGAGCACGACCTGATCGCTGCCTGCGACGACTGCGCACCCGGCTCCCGTCCGGTGCCGGAGCCGGTGAACGACCTCAACCCCCCGCCGGCTCCCCGACAGCGGCCGACGTCGCTAAGGAGGAGCCGTGGCCGCTGACGAGCCGAACCCCCCGGACTCCCGCACGACCCAGCTCGCGCCGCTTCCCGACCACCGCAACGTAGAGGAACGATGGTGGCAGGAGCTGTGGCGTCGCCACACACACATCACGACACCGCTACGGGCCCGCGGACTGCCCTGCGACATCGAGTTCGGCAGTAGCTCCTACATCGTGCGCGTCTCGCTCCCCGACGACAGCTACCTGACCATCAGTCCGCCGCAGGAGCCCCCCTCCGAACGCCGTCCCGGAGACCCCGAGGGCTGGATCGTGACCCGCGAGGACCCCGACATCGGGACGCAGTTCGAGGTGCTCTACGACTCGGTTCCCTGCGACGACCCCGGCGCCAGCCCGCGGCCCGAAGCCCGCCACGGCGGCAACGCCGAACCCCTGCTTGCGGCGATCGACCACCGTCTCGACCAGCTCGGACTCCTCCCGGCCACCGCCACGCCCCACGCAAGCGCTCACCCAACTCCAGGCCGGCCGACGCGCCCGGCCCAGGACGCCCCCGGCACACCGGAGCGTGGCGCTGCCTACGTCTACGGTGACGCGATGCGCGAGCTGACCGACCGGCTCAACGGAGCCGAGTCGCACGCGGATGCCGCTGCCCTACTGCACCAGATCCTGGAGCCCACCAACGGTCTGCTGACACAGCTCGGCGAATTCTTCGAAGCAGCCGGCGAGAAGGCCAAGGAAGCCGAGGAGGACGACGGCTTCGACCTGTCCTACGACCTCGCCGACGCCGCCGCCGAGATCCGCCAGCTCGGCGAGGTCCTGCACGTGGCCGAGGATCGGATGCGGGCGCTCACTCCGCTCCCGACCCCACCGCGGGCCGCCCCCGCTCGGGCACCATCCCTTCCCCCGGCATCGCCCCCGGCAGCCCCCACGATCCGCCGCACTCGCTGACCCCGTTCCCTCCAGTCCCGCACGTCCCCCGGAGTACCCCTGTCCACGCATTCCTTTATCGCCCGCCCCACCACCGGCGCCGGGTACAGCGGCATCCACCTCCAATTCGACGGGCTGCCCAGCCACCACCTCCCGCTCCTCCTGGCCGCCTACCAGCACCGCTTCGGCCGGGACCTGGAGGCCATGTCCCGCCACCTCATCGACGACGTCACCGTCGGCTGGAACGAGTTGGGCACCGACCTCCTCGACGACGCCCCGCCCGCACTCGCGCACGCGCTGACCGGCGGCGAGCAGTGGCCCAGCCGCACCCTGGACCACCTGGTCACACCGGACGGCGCCCCTGTGGTGCGCATGTCTGTCACCGACGCCACCGCCGACGACATGGACGTGCAGTGGGGCTACGTCCTGCATCCGCAGGGCATCGAAGTGATCAGCATGGCTCACACCGGCACGGGTCCGCTCGTCGCCTGGGACACCGACCCCCGCACCCCCTTCAGCGACCACCCAGCCCACTGGCCCGCCATCACCACCCGCCGGACACCCACCACCTCGGGCACGCCGCCGCAGCCTACTGCCCGGGCAGCGCCGACCGGGCCCCATACGGCTGTCCGCCGCTGACTCTCACCTCCCCTCATTGCCGGAGACCTCCCTGTCCGCTCCCCTGATTACCGTCGTCATCGCCACCCGCCTGCGCGACGACCGCCTCGACTACCTGACCGCCATGCACGCCAGCCTCACCCGGCAGTCCGTGCCGTGGGAGGCCGTGATTGCGCTGGACGGCGCCTCCCCGGACCGCCTGCCGGCCCCGCTCGCGCAGGATCCCCGGGTCCGCACGCTGGCCCTGCCCCGGCCGGTCGGCGCCGCCTGCGCCCGCAACCTCGCTCTCACCCACGTCCGTACCCGCTACGTCAACTGGGCGGATGACGATGACGAGTTCACGGACGACGGGATGTCCGTGCGGCAGGACATCCTGGAGTCGACCGGCGTCGGCTGGTGCGCCGGGTGGAGCCAGGACCAGCACCCCGACGGCTCGACCACCCTCTGGCGCTGCCCCACGCCGCCCGGTCGGCACCAGGCCGGGGAGGTGTGGACGTACTGGAAGTCGCCGGCAGACACCATCCCCATCGGGCCGACCACGATGCTCGCTCGCACCGACCTAGTGCGCGCCGCCCCCATGGGCGGCCTCGTCCAGGGTGAGGACTACTGCGCGGCCCTCGGCGTGACCTCGCTGGCGCCCGGGATCCTGCTTCCGGTGCCGGTGTACCGGTACCGGAAGTGGGGCGGGCAGATGACCGCCCAGGTCGGATACGACCAGCTGGAGGCGGCGGCCCGCGAGCACGCGTGGGCCTACGGCCGCAGCCTGCGTGCCCTGGTGCGCGACGGCGGGAACTTCGTCCATGGCTGAGGCGCAGATCATCCTCTCGCACAGCCGGGCAGCGACGCCACCCCACTGGACACCGCCGCCCTCGGCCCCGCGGTCGAGGTCCCTCGACCATTCCTGGCGCCGGTTCCCTCCGGTCCTCGACCATGCCACCACCCTGCTCAAGGGGTGCCGCCTCGCCCGGCGTCCGCGGCCCGAGGACGCAACGGCCCTCTCTCGCCTGACGGAGGCCGTCCTGGAGGCCAGGGCACTCCTGGAGGGCGTCATCCAAGGTTCCGTGGCCCCCCAGGGGCGCCCAGCCCGGGCGTGGCCGGTCATCCAGACCTGGCTCACCGACGGCGAGCGTTTCCTGCGCCAAGCCCGCTTTAGCGCGCCCCGCCGCCGCCCGGCGCTCCCCGTCTCCGCCCCGGCCCGCCCCCTCACCGCCAGGGCCCGCCCCGCCCAGCACGGCCACTGACCACCCCGCCCCGACCACGTCAGGAGAGCACGCCCCCTTGCAGCCCGGCACGCACTTCACCTTCGGCACCCACCCCGAGCACGACTTCGTCGCCTCCTCCACCGCCTCGATGCCCGCACACCTCGCCCACTGGTTCCTTGAGCGCGAGCAGTTCGAGTCCGTCCCCGACGAGCCGGGGCTCTACCGGCTCAGCCAGCCTGAGCGAGATGGAGCCCGCCGCACCCGTCAGGCCGTCCACGACCTGCGTAGCCACGGCTACACCGTGCAGGCCGACATCCGCGTAGACCCCATGCAGTCCGCCACCGCTGCGCGCCCGGTACGACCCAACGGCCTCCAAGAGCGCCGCACACGTCTTGCCCAGGCCGCCACCGGCCGGATCACCCAGCGCGCAACCGCGCCCACCACCTCGCCGCCCTCAGCCCGGCCGATCCCGCCGAAGCCCACCTACGCACCGACCGTCCACCTCATCGCAACAGGCACGGCGCGTTCCCGATGACACAGCCGAGCAACCCGACTCCGGACGGTCCCCCGCCGGTGGCGAGGGACATCATCGAGAGCGCCCGCACCTTTCGCCTGCGGATGGCGGTCATCGACCACGAGTGCGAGGTCGCGCTCGACATGACCCGCGACCGCTACGGCCGCACCGTCCACGCCGACGCAGCCACCGCCGCGCGAGACCGTCGCGGCACCGCGGCCGTCGAGACGTACACCCAGTACCTCGCCCCGCACGCCGAGGAACTTATGGATGCGTCCCGCCGCGCGCTGGATGAACTGCCGTCTGCCCAGCACCTGGCCGGGTGGCAGGCGGTCCTGAACGGCCTGGACGCCTCCGCCGCCGAGATCCGCCGGGCCCTTGAGCGGCCGGCCGCAGGCCCCTCGGCCGAGCGCGCTCAGCGGGCGGCGCTATGGCCGCACCTGACCGCGTGGGCCGATCACGGCTCCCTCGCCAGCAACCTCGCCGACCAGCACAGGGCCCAGTACCACCAAGCCCCGCTGACACCGGAGGAACAGCAGGCGTGGACCGAGAAGGCCAGGGCCGCGCAGCGGCGCGGTGAGCTGGATCTGATCGAGTCCTGGTACGCCGCCGACGGCCAGCACATCACCCTGGCCCACCTCGTCGAGGACGACGACTCGACGGTGGTCGCACTGCACGGAGACCCCGGCGCGCCGGGCTGGCAGGTGATCGGGCACTACGCCCACGAGTTGGCGGCGGGCAAGGCCCTGTTCCCCGCGGTCCCGCCCGGAGTACTGCGCGCGGACATCTCCCGGTTCAATCGCCCGGTGCCGGCCCCAGAGGTGTCCCTGCAGGAACTCCTCCGCGACGTCGTCGAAGCCCACGGTGCCGGTGACGCCTCAAACGCGCTCCTGAGCGCCGTCCAGCGCGGCTACCACGCCGGTCCCATGATCCGCCTCCAAGAGCTGGTGGAGACCAGCGGCCAGTTCGCCGGCGCGCTGGAGACCGTGAAGGGCCACCAGATCGCCGCCCGCCTGTCCGCGCTGGGCCGGCAGATCGAGTTCCTCACCGGCGAAATCGAAGACGCGGCCGAGGACCTGGGCGCGACCGTCGCCGTCCTGCCCCCGCACCGCACCCCCGTCCTGCGCGTGCGCTCCCGCCCGGCCGTAGACACGACCCCGCCCACGCCACCACCGCGCGCCAGTACGAGCGTCCGCCACCGCTGAAGTGAGAGAGCCCTCGTTGTCCCCGACCGCATCCCCGCCCCGGCACCGCGCCCCACCTACGCCGCGGTGCGCCGACGGCGGGGAGCGCGATGCAGGGGAGGGGGCTGCTCGGCGAGGTGTGCGACTCAAGGCGGTGCCGGCCGCTTGGCCGACGCCGATGGACAGAATCACCATCTTTCAGCTACCCACGATAGGAGGCCCGCCTTGCCCGAAGCACCAGAGCTGTTCATGACGATCCGGCACGCCATCACCGGCGAGATCACCACCACGAGCTACAACCTCGCCGCCCGGCGGATTCTGCTCCAGGACGGGTTCGAAGAGACGCCAGGCTGCGCCTGCCGGGCGACCGAACCCGGTGCGGAGCGGACGTACTGGCCTGCTCGGCAGCCGGCGAGCTGCTCGTCGCCGGCCATGCCGTGCACCGGGACCGAGCCTTCGGTCGGCCGGTGAGTGCCGACGGTACGCACCGGTTGTCCCGGTCGCCGATGTCGGCACAGTCCGTGATCCCTCTGAGAGCGGCCAGCCTCTCCCGCGCATCGCCAACCCCGCCCGCACTCAGATCTGTTGAAGGGGTCTCGTTGTGACCACATCCGGACCGCCTACAAGTGCAGCGCGTACCAAGGGCGGCGAACTACGGGCCAAGGTGGCCCGACTGCTGGCCGACCGGCCGGCGGACACGCTCACCATCGGGGACATGGCCCGGCAGCTGGGCCACTCCCACGGCGCCGTCCGCAACGCCGCCCTCACTCTGGTGCGACGCGGCGAGGCCGACCAAAGCGGAACCGGACAGCCGGAATTCCGCGCGAACGCGAAGACCGCCGCAGCCGCGCAGACCGCTGTGATCAGCCCACCGGGCACCCACGCTCCCCGGGCCCAGGCGGCCACGGCCCACACGACCATTCCCGCAGCGGCCACGACCAGGCAGACCGGCCCGATCCGCCGCGCGGGGGGCCAGCTCTACCACCCCCGGGAGCTGGCCGATCTGCCCGACGTCGAGGCGCTGAACCGCCTGCGCGACGCCGACGTGCCGGTGCTGCTCTACGGCCCTCCGGGCACCGGCAAGACGAGTCTGGTCGAGGCGGCGTTCCCGGACCTGCTCACCGTCGCCGGTGACGGCGACACCACGGTCGGCGACTTGATCGGCGAGTACACGCAGGCCGACGGCGGAGGTTACGTCTTCCAGTACGGTCCGCTGGTCACCGCGATGACCGAGGGCCGCGCCCTGCTGATCGACGATGCCACCTTGATCTCCCCGAAGGTCCTGGCGGCGCTATATCCCGCGATGGACGGGCGCAGGCAGATCCAGGTCAAGGCCCACAAGGGCGAGACGATCAAGGCCGAGCCGGGCTTCTACGTGGTGGCTGGCCACAATCCCGGCGTTCACGGGGCGGTGTTGACGGAGGCGCTGTCGTCCCGGTTCAGCGTGCAGATCCAGATCGGCACGGACTATGACCTCGCCCTGGCACTGAAGATCGATGCCCGGGTGGTCCGGGTCGCCCGACACCTCTCCCACCAGGTCGACCTCGGCGAGCTGGGCTGGGCCCCCCAACTGCGAGAGCTGCTCAGCTACCAGAAGACCCAGGCCGTCCTCGGCACCCAAGCCGCGCTCGCGAACCTCGTCGGCATCGCCCCTGTGGAGGATCGCGACGCCGTCGCCGCCGCCGTCATCAAAACTGTCGGCGTCAAGCAAATCGCGCCCCTCACCCTCGGCAAGCAGCTCCCCGCCTCAGCCGCCCGGCAGCCCGCGGGCGGCACCGTCTCCGCGCACCGGGGCCGCTCGCGATGAGCGCCCACCACCACGTCCAGCCCCCCGCCACCACACCGGACGACGACGACCTCGCGCGCTGGGACGACGACGGCGCCCCGCCCCCGCAACCCCGCTCCGCCCCGGCCGCCTGGCTTCGCGTGGGAGCCGAACTGGGAGACCGGCTGGTCGACCTCTCCGGCCGCCAGGACCTCCTCGTCACCTGCCGCCCCGGCACGCGCAGCGGCGCACCGGCCGCGTTCTTCCCCACGCTGGGCGAAGTGGAGTTCGACGCCGGCCTGTTCGCCCCGCTGAAGCCCCACGAGATCCATCCGCGGATCGTGGGTGACGAGGAGCGGTATCCGGCCGCCTGGGGAGTGTTCGTCCACGAGGCCGCGCACGCGGCCCACTCCGTCTGGACGGCGCCTGCCGGAGCGGACCCCCGTGTCGTCGAGGCCGCGCTCCTGCTGGAGGAGAGCCGTGTCGAAGGCGCCCACCTGATCATGCGACCCACGGACCGCACGTACCTGCGCACCAGTGCCCGGACCCTGGTCATGCCCGATATTGCCCACCCCACCTTCCAGGGCATTGAGCACGCCGCCGCCGTGGCGGCCCTGGTCCTCGGCCGCCGTGACGTCGGCATCCTGGACGCCGGCGAGACCCGCGCCGTCGCTGACCTGTGCGAGAAGGTGCTGGGCGCAGACCTGCTGGCCACCCTCACCCGCATCTGGACCGCAGCCCACCAGTGCGCCGACCACGACGCCACGACCATGCTCGCGCACGCCCAAGAATGGTGCGACGCCCTGGACGCCGCTGCCCCCGACCTGCCCGTGCCGGAGGGCCTGACCGATCTGCTGTCCGGCGCTGTAGGGATCGTCATGGACAGCGCGGCCGCCACCGACGCCGCCGACCTCGCGGCACAAGCCGCCGCGAACAACGCCATGGCCGCGCAGTCCAAGACGCAGGCTCAGGACCGCGCCCAGCAGGCCGACCGACGACGTAAAGCCGCCGCCACCGCCAAGAGCGTCTTCAACACCTGCGGCACCGTCACCCCCGACGGAACACCGGCGCCCTCCAGCAACCCGGTCACCGGCACCCGCAGGCCCACCGCCGCCGAGCAGCGCGCCGCCGCGCGCCTGAGCCGCGCCCTGCGTGCCGCCGCCTACCGCGAGCGGACAGAGGAGCGGACCACCAGCCCCACCCCGCCCGGCCGCCTCAACATGCGCGCGGCACTCGCCCGCGACGCTCAGCGCGCGGCCGGGTCGGTCCCCACCGCGGAACCCTTCACCCACACCCGCCGCCGGAACTCCCCCACCCCACCGCTGCGTGTGGGTATCGCCGTCGACGTCTCCGGCTCCATGCGTGCCGCCTGCGCGCCCGTCGCGTCCGCTGCCTGGATCGTGGCACGCGCAGCAGCCCTGACCGACCCCGACTCCCTGACCGCCACCATCGCCTATGAGGGGCACCTGACCGCATTGACCCGACCCACCCACCGAGCACCAGAGCGCGTGATCACGTTCGATGCCAACGGCGGCAGCCACAACCTCGGCGACGCGATCGACGCACTCGACCACGGCCTCGAACTCCGCCGCCCCGGCGCCGGCCGCCTTCTCGTGATCGTGACCGACGCCTGGTACGACAGCGACGAAACCGCTCAGGCCGTCACCCGCGTCAAACAGCTCACGACCGCCGGCTGCGCCGTACTCCAGCTCACCCTCACCGCGGAGTCCCAGCACCTGCCGGGGACCACCTTGCTGCACCTGCCCAAGCCCGCCAGCGCCCCCGCCGCCATCGCCACGGCGGCCACAGACGCCATCCGCAGGACACGCTGACAGCACATAAGACAGAAAGCAGGAACACCCACGTGGCAGTCCGTACGACCTGGAAGATCGTCCACAGCTGTGGACACGAAGTGACGCATGACCTGTCCAACCGCCCCGCCGATCGGCGCGCCGGATTCGCCCGCTGGCTCGCGACGAAGGACTGCACCGGCTGCTGGAAGGCATCGCGCGACGCCGACACCGAATCCAAGGAGGAGTGGCTCGCGGCCAGGCGCGCCGCGGAGGAGGAGGCAGCACGAGCGTGGGCAAAGCGATTCGACATGCCGCCGCTGGAGGGCCCTGAGAAGGCTCTGGACTGGGGCGAGCGCTCCCGCCACCAGCTGATGACCGACGCGCACACGTCGCTGGTCGTGGAGGGGGCCTGGGATGAGTCGGACTGGGCGGAGCTGGAGGAGCAGGCCCGCGCCGTGATCCTAGCCAGCTGGTGGATCGACCAGCGCGATGCCGAGGGCTCTGACCTGCTCGAACTTCTGGAAGCAGCCGGCGAGGAGGGTCTCGGCACGGAGAAC
Source organism: Streptomyces sp. NPDC058459 (assembly GCF_042721685.1). Classification (NCBI taxonomy): domain Bacteria; kingdom Bacillati; phylum Actinomycetota; class Actinomycetes; order Kitasatosporales; family Streptomycetaceae; genus Streptomyces; species Streptomyces sp. NPDC058459. Next base: position 33,437 of record NZ_JBHXLV010000015.1, read on the forward strand.
CCGTTCCGCTGAGGCCGGGGCAACATAGCCGGACAACGCCGGTTAGCCAAACCGGCGTTCCTGCGGACCATTGATCCTCCCGCCGTTCCCTGCGTGGAAGGACTCCGCTTGCTTCCCCCGCCCTGGACCCCGCAGCCCGCCCCGGTCCTCGCCCCCACGCCCGACCCGCTTACTCCCACCCGAGACATCACCCACGCCCACTTCCAAGCCGGCGAGACGGTCGTGGTGCTCAAGGGGGTAGCCGGCGGGGAGCTGTGGGGAGACGCGATGCGTATCGTCGCCCCGTCCTGGCACGCCCCCACCGACGAAGACGGATGGCGGCTGCGCGACCCGACCGGCGGCGCTCAGACCTATACCACCGCCCACCCCCGCTACCTCGTGCACCTCTCGCGCCGCTGCCCCGACTGCCTGATCCATCTGCGGGTTATGGAGGACACCTTCCTGTCGCGCTTCGCCGACCGCGAGGAAGTGATCGACTGCGGCTGGTATACAACCACCGCCCTGGGCCAGCTCGTCCACCTCGCCGACGCGCGGGGCGGCCGATGATCCCCCGCCTGCACGAGCGCACGCACCACTCCCACGGCCCCCTGGAAGAGGCGCTGGGCCGGCCGGTCTCCCCCAACGAGGGCTTGGCGGACCACACGGTCGTCGCCCACTGGCCCGGCCTGAACCACTTCACCCTGGACGACGCACAAAAGACGTGGACGGCCACCCAGTGGGCCGAGCACCTTGAAGGCCCCTACCTGGAGCACCCGTTCGCCGCCAGCCCGGCTGACAACCGGCAGGCGATCCTCCACGCGGACATCCGCCTTCATCCGCAGGACCGGGACCTGACCGGCCCGGAATGGGCAGAAGTCGCTCATCGACTCGCGCGGGCCGCCGGTATCGAGATCCCCGGCAAGGAGCACGGCTGCCGGTGGATCGCCGTTCAGGCGCAGCCCAGTCGTCTGGACCTGATCGCCAATCTGATCCACCTCGACGGCGCCTGGCACACCCCACCCGCCGACAGCCTGCGCCGCCTCTCGGACCAGGCCCGCCGCATCGAGCAGGACCTGAACCTGATCCCCGTACGCACCGGCTGCAGCGCCATCCCGGCCGCGCCTACGGCATCCGCCCAGCTCGCCCGCGTCCTCGCCCATCTCGCCGAGGAACAGGCCGGCCCTCTGGCCACGGTCCGCGGACTGATCGAGCACACCGCCCACCGTCTCGAACGCCAGCCGGGTCCCGCTGGTGCCGAAGCGGCACACGGCCTAGAGCTGATCGCTCGCCGCCTGCACGCCATTCAGCAAGATCTGGACTCCACCGCAGCACACTTGGTCCAGCCCCGCACTGCCGCGCTTCCCCCGCCTGCCCGGCGCTCCACCTACCGATTGCTGTAGGCGAAGCCCCTCTGCCGACGACCGACCACTTCCTGGACATCCGGCGCGACCCGCACTCTGGTGAACTCCGCGCCCGCTGAGGCGACCCCGAGGCTCGCAGCCTCCTGCAGCGCGCGGGCTTCATCGACGTCGTCTGCCTCCACGAGACCTACCACCGCGCCCCCACCGGCCTGAGCCGGGACGACGAGGCCCTCTTGTCCACCGGCGCCGTTGCCCGCCTCTGGGCGCTCGGGTACCACGTCACTGCGTCAAGGACCTCGACACCGACGCCCGCCCCGCCAGTCACCCCACGCTCGGCTCCTCCGTCGCCCACCTCGCCGAGCCCATCCGCGAGGCCACCACCACCGACGAGGCGGCCGTTGCGCTGACCGAACTGACCGCCCCCGGCGACGGCATCCTCGCCGCCCTGCAGGAGGTACTGACCGCCGCCGACTTCCACGACCACCTCGGCCAGCCGGCCGACCCCTAAGTCGCCCGGCACCTGCGCTACCTCGCCGAGGAATACCTGCACCTCGTCGGCACCGATCTCGCCCACACCCGCAACGCGCTCGCCGACCGGCACGCCCCAAACCCCGGCCGTAGCGCCTGCAGCGGTGAGGTACCGGCCGCCGGACGGGAGCGCTCCCGCCATGTGCGCCTGCCCGCATTCGCCCCGCCCGCTCCCGGCCCCACCTCCCCCGCCGGCCGCCGCTATGCGCCGCTGACCTCCCACCCTCAAGGACACCATGCACGACCCCACCTCCGAGCGCCTCGCCTCTTACGCCGACATCCTCGCCGGCGAACTCCCCAACACCTGGGCCAGCTCGCTCCTCCCCGCTGATGCCAAGGACGACCTCACCGACCTCGCCGAGCGGATCTGGGACCTGGACTTGGTCGCCGCCCATCTCGCCGAATATCCGCTGACCGAGGCTGCCGTCCTCAGCCGCGCGGACGGCGCGCAGCTCGCCGTCCTGAACCGGCACGACAGCCGGGATAGCTTTCTCCTCGCCGCCCTCGCACCACCGGCCCTGCCCGACGAGGCGTATCGTGCCGTCCCCGAACCCAACGGCATCGCCCTGGGAGACGACCCCTTCCTCGGCGCCGAACAGGTCGTAGGCGACCTCCTCGTCCGCTACGACCGCGCTCTCGCCCAGGTGCGCCGCAACGCGCTGGCCAGCATCCGCCTCTCCCAGCCGGACCGGCTCGTCCTGACCTGGCAGCTGGACGGCAGCATCGCCACCGCGCCCGCCGACGACCGCGCCGGCGCCGTCCTCACCGCCCACGGCTTCATGCAGGACCCACCCAGCGGCCTCTACCGCCTCAGTGGTGACGACACCCAGGCCCAGGCCAGCGCCCTGCGCGCGATCGGCCCGCGCATGGACGCACTCGGCATCGACACCGCCCTGCAGAACCCGGCGGGCGGGAACGCGCCCACCGCCGCGCCAGCTTCCGCACCGCCCGTCCCGGCCGGCAGCCGCACGCAGGCCACGAGGTCCCGGTAGGACAGACCGCCCGCAACGCCTGCAAGCGCGTTGCATGCTCCGCGCAGCGGACAGCCACCGTCGCGCCACCACGTTCCGGCTTCCCTCTCCCGAAGCCCCTCGCCCCTGGCATCCCCGTAAGGAGCCTGGGTGGTCCCGGTTACGGCGCCGCACCGCCCAGGCTCCCCGCCTGATCCCCGGAGAGAGCGTCACGCCCCGCACACCCCCGCCCATCAGCAAGCAGCTCAAACCGCGCCTGGCCACAGCCCTCTTCCGCCACTACCTACGCGCCTGCCTCCCGACCGGCCCGATCGCCCCTCGCCGCTGGCCGGCGCCCGCCCCGAGAGCGCCCTCGCGGAGACCCAGCGCATCGGCCACCGCCGCCACTACTGACCGTCTCCCGACCCGGAGGAGCATGTCCCACCCCACCTCGCACCCGCTGCGACTCGCCGACGACATCACCCGCCAGCTCGGTCAGCTCTCCGACCACCTCTCCCAGCTCCCCGCGCCGCAGGCCGCACAGGTCATCGCCCGCATCCTTGACCCGGATGACGGGGTCCTGGGCGGTGTCGCCCATCTCGTCATCACCGGCAGCCACTTCGCCAAGGGCGAGGCCGAACGAGGCGCCCTGCCCGCAGAGGTCTGGCTCGCTCTCGGTAGAGCGGCAAACGAACTGCACGACATCAGCCTGGACTTGGACGAGCACCAGGACCTCCTGCGGCACCTGGGCACCGGGCCGGCCACCACAGTGGCCAAGCCTCCGGCGCCCGCACTGCTCGTCGCCCGGCGGCACCGGTGAATAAAAAGCAGTGGCAGGGCTGGGGACCGGGCGAAGCGGCCGAGCAGCACTACCTTGTCCAGCCCCGCGCCCTGGCCGGCGGCGGCGACGTCCGGCACGTCTCGGAATTCCTGCGCGCGTGCGGGTGGCGGGAGAAGTCAAAGTCCGGCGGCCCGCTCCTCATGGAAAGCCCCAGCCGCGCGCTGCGCGTCGCTTACGACCCCTACGTCATTTCCGGCGGATGGACCATCCACGGTCGGGCCGACGCGCTCAACGGCGAGTGGTCGGCACACCTGGGCCAGCAGACGCCGGTGGAGATCGTCGCAGGGATCACCGACGCCCTCACCCGGCCCCGCTCCGCTCATGCGCCCAACGTCTGGGCGCCGCTGCAGGAGCCGTACTGGCACACCCGCGCCGAGGGCGAGCACTACGTGGCGACGAGCCCGGACGGCAGCGCCAGCCTTCACTACCAGCACGGTCCCGACGGGTCAGCGGCGTGGTGGGCCGGAGCGCACGACATGCAAAACAACGGCTGGTCGGCCAGCTTCACGCCGAACACCCCGATGCAGCTGGTGCAAGGCTTCGCCTCCGAACTCGCCAATCCCGAGCCGGTCATGCGCCCGCGCGGACGCGTCCCGAGCAGCGCACAGATCCGCACCTGGTCAGTCTCCGTCACCCCCTCCCAGCTCGGCGCCTGGCAGCAGGCCCGGATCACCGCCGCCCGCGCCGCCACTTGGGCCCGAAACAGCGTCCAGAGCAGCCGACCGCGCGCCAAGGCCCGTCCCCACACCTTCGCTGACGGCGCCCGAACCCGGCGCTGACCTCCGCACCCTCTCCAAGGAGCACCATGCCCGCCCCCACCCCAGCCCGCCTGAGCATCCTGACCGACACCCTCGCGGACCTCACCGAGTACCTGCGCGAGAACCCCGAGCCCGCCGAAGCCCTCGCCCTCATCGAGCCGCTCCTGGATGAGTACACGGGCCTGCCCGTCCAGTTCGCCGACACCCTGCGCGCGCTCGCCCGCACCGTCCAGGAACACCAGACCGGCGTCGGCGCGGTGCAGGTCAGCCTCTTGGTCGCCGAACTGCGCACCGCCGCCTGGGAACAGAGCGACCAGCACACCCTCCACTACGTCCTGGACGAACTGCGCGTGCTGCACAAGGACTTTGGGGACGAGCCGGGGTGCGGCCTGTGCCGTTGAGCGAACGCCAGCTCGCCTCCTTCGCCGACAAGCACGCCGGGCAGATTCCCTTCGACACCGGCCCCCGCCACCTCGCCGGCCCCGGTGACGCCCGCCACGTCACCCACGGCCTGGCCGCCGCCGGATGGACCACGCTCTCCGACCCCCTCGACGCCGAGGTCGTGCTGCGCAGCCCCGATCACCGCAACCGCATGGAGTTCGACCCGCAGTCCACCACCTCCGCCAGGTGGCGACTGCGGGCCCGGGGCAGCGCCAACGAACGAGGTTGGTACGCCGAGTTCGGTGAACTCGTCCCGGCCGAGGTCCTCGCCACATTCACCGATGCCCTCATCGCACCCGCCTCACCGCAGCCGGACCCCTGGGAGCCGGTGACCCGCGCGGGCTGGCGGCACGACGAAGCCTGGGCGGCCCACTCGCCGGACGCGATGTGCCACATCGAACGACGGCCGCTGAACGAATTCCGCGACCGACCGTCCTGGCATATCGAGATGCGCGACGCCAGCGACGCCCGGTACCCCGGCCCGCGTCTCTGGCACGCATACCTCGACGAGAACGTCCCCGATCACCTCGCCTACGCCTTCCTGCAGGGGCTGACCGACCCGAACCCGCTGCAGCGCGGCATGTTCGACCGCACCGCCCACCACAGCGCCGTCAAGGAGCCGAGTCCGCTGCGCCCGCAGCAGGTCGTCGACGCCCACACCGCCCGAATGAAAACAATTCACGCACAGGTCCGCACCGCACGTCGCCAGCAGACCACCCCCGCGACCCGCCCGGCGTCCGCCTCCGCCGCCCAGCCGGCCGCCCGCCGCTGACCCGGAAGGACTCCCCCCTCATCTCCCGCACCGTGAACCACCGCCGCACCTCACTGCGGCGCCTGAACCGCTACCTGCGCGCCAGCGACCGGATCCTGGCCTCCTGGGACGCCTACACCGAGTTCCACACCGACCTGGACGGCTGGCCCTTCGATCCCGACGCCTACGGCCGCAGGGCCGCCGCCCGCGACGGCGACACCGCTGCCGCATTCGCCGACACTCGCGCCGGAGCCCGCCAACTCCTCGCCACCGCCCGCCTCCAACTCCAGCACCTGCCCGCCCACCTCACCCGCCAGAACTGGCCCGGACAGCTGACCCTTCTGGATGAGGCGTTGCACCACCTGGACTCCCTGGACGCGCAGTGGCGCCAGACCCGCGACCAACTTCCGGAACACGCCGGACCAGGCACCGAGGCGTACGACGACGCACTGGACGAGCACCACGCCGAATGTTGGAGCTACCTGGATGACTGGGCCTGCCACGGCCGCGCCATCCTTGACATCCAGGCCGCCACCCGCCGCACAGGCCCCCAGCCCAAGCGCCCCCGGCTACCTCTCCTGACCTCGCGGCACGGCGGCTACCGCGCAACTCGGCGGTGAGCGTGCCCTCCACCGCTGAGACCGTCGAGGTCGACTTCATCACCCCGCGCCATCTCGCCGGTGGCGGCGACCCCGCCTGGATCACCGTCCCCCTCCACCGCGCCAGCGGCTGGAGCCACGGCAACGACCCACTGATGCCGCGCGTCCTGCTCTCCAGCCCCGACCAGAAAGCCCTCCTGCGCCTGGAGCCTGACCCCGACGGTCAGTGGTGGACCCTCCGGCACGCCGCCGAACCCGGCCGGCCCGCCTGGTACGCCAGCTTCGGCGCCCACACCCCCGTCGAACTCATCGCCGCCGTCACTGACACCCTCACCGCCCTAGCCTCGCCGGGAAGTGAGTCTGCCGACCCGTTCGAACCGCTCCGGCAGACCGCCTGGTCCGCTCCCTCCGTCGGTGCCGACGGCCTGGTCTCGCCGGACGACACCGCCTACGTCCAGCAACTGGGCAGCGCGGAGGAACCAGGGGCCTGGTTCGTCACCGCTACCCTCGGCCCAAACCGACCGGTGTGGCAGGCGCACTTCGGCGCCCACACCCCGCCCCACCTCGTCGCCGCGTTCACCACCGCGCTCGCCGACCCGAACCCCGTGTACCGCACCACAGGCGCGCGCGGTCTGCCGACCCTGAACCCCCACCTCGTCACTCGCAGGTACGTCGACGTCCCCGCCGTCTATGTCGCCGCCGCGCTGGAGGAACGCGTCCGCTCCCTCGCTGCCCGGCACAACGCCACGCCGACCGCCCCACCCCCCTCACGGCAGGCCCCGTCTCCCCAGCCCGGCCACAGCCGCTGACCCCCGTCCCCGCCCGGAAGCGCCTCACCCTTGCCACCCTCCTCGAACAGCAACACCGACGGGTACGACCTCGCCCTGCGCCTCCTGCTCGGCCTGGCGGCCATCGCCGTCCCCCTCGCCCACCTTGCCTGGCTGGGCGGCAACGCCGCCGCGTGCCTCACCGGAGCTGCCTGGGCGCCCTACCAGCCCACCGCAGCCCTGCTCCACCCCGAGCAGGTCTGGCCCACCGTGGGAGAAACGTCCCTGCTGGTCGGCGCCCGCATCGTGCCCGTCGTCCTGCTCGTCGCCCTCACCGCGGCGGCCGGCCTCCTGTGGGCCCGGCACAAGGGCCAGGGCGGGGGCCGGAAGAAGATCACCGATATGGCCAAGGCCCGGGACATCGAGCCCCTGATGGCAAAGGCAATCACCGACAAGGCTCGTTCCCTGAGGCCGAGCCTGAAGAACACCAAGCGAATCGACGCTAAGGACACCGGCATCCTCCTGGGCAACCTGCAGGGGACCCGGCACGAGGTGCGGATGGGGTTCGAGGACGTCGCCGTCGCGATCATGGCGCCTCGATCCGGCAAGACGACCTCGCTGGCCATCCCCTCCATGCTCGGCGCACCCGGCCCGGTCCTGCTGACCTCCAACAAGGCCGCCGGCGACGCCTTCACCACCGCCCACGAGGCCCGGGCCCGAGCGGGGGCGGTGTGGACCATGGACCCGCAGCAGATCGCTCACGCCGCCCGCGAGATGTGGTGGAACCCCCTGGCCTCCGCGAAGACCCTGGACGGGGCGAACCGGCTCGCTGGACACTTCCTCGCCGCCTCGGTGGATGCCTCCCAGCAGGGCGACTTCTGGTCCAAGGCCGGCAGCAACATCCTCTCCCAGCTCCTGCTGGCCGCCGCGCTCGACGAGCGCCCGATCACCGACATCATGCAGTGGCTCGCCTTCCCCGCCGACCGCACCCCGCTGGACATTTTGCGCGACCACGGCTTCGCCGCCGTCGCCGCCCAGCTCAAGGGCACCGTGGAAGGCCCGCCGGAGACTCGCGACGGCATCTACGAGACCGCCCGCCAGTACGCCGCAGCCCTCCTGAACGCGGAGATCGCCGCCTGGGTGACCCCGCAGAAGGACGCGGCGGAGTTCCGGCCGGAGCAGTTCGTCACCTCCGCCGACACGCTGTTCCTGCTCAGCAAGGATGGCGGCGGCGGAGCCTCGGCACTGATCGCCGCGTGCGCGGACTCGGTGATGCGGGCCGCGACCGCGCAGGCCGAACGTGCCGGCGGACGCCTCGATCCGCCCATGCTGGCGATCCTCGACGAGGCCGCCAACGTGTGCAAGATCAGCGACCTGCCGGACCTGTACTCCCACCTCGGCAGCCGCGGGATCATCCCCATCACGATCCTGCAGTCCTACCGCCAGGGCCAGAAGGTCTGGGGGGACGCAGGCATGGACGCCATGTGGTCCGCCTCGACCGTCAAGGTCATCGGCTCCGGCATCGACGATCCAGACTTCGCGGACAAGCTGTCCCGCCTGATCGGCGACCACGACGTGCAGACCACGTCCACCTCGCACTCGGAATCCGGCAAGAGCACATCAGTGTCGATGCGGCACGAGCGGATCCTGCCCGCCGACGCCATCCGCGCCCTGCCCAAGGGCACCGCGCTCTGCTTCGCCACCGGCATGCGCGCGGCCATGCTCGATCTACGGCCGTGGTACCGAGAGCCCGGGGCGACGGAACTGTCCGCCGCATCCGACCGCGCGTCGCAGGCGATCACCGCCCGAGCGGTGGCGAAGCACACGCCCGCGCAGTCCGATTTCGGGACGGTCGCGTGAGCCCCACGCCGTTGCACCTGGTGCCGGTCCGTTCGCGCCAGGCGAAGGAGTTCGTACGGACCTGGCACCGCCACCACCCGCCGCCCACCGGGCAGATCTTCGCCGTCGGCGCCGCCGACGAAACCGGCGTCCTTCGCGCGGTCGCGATCGTCGGCCGGCCAGTGGCCCGCCACTTCGACGACGGTGCCACCCTCGAAGTCACCCGGACGGCCACCGACGGCACGCGCAACGCCAACTCACTCCTCTACGGGGCATCGTGGCGCGCGGCGAAGGCCCTCGGGTACCGGCGACTTATCACATTCACGCAGGTAGGCGAGAGCGGAGCCTCCCTGCGCGGCGCAGGCTGGCACCTGATCGCCCGCCTCCCCCCACGAGCCGGATGGCACACCGCTTCCCGGCCCCGGACCGGCAACGGCAACGACCGTGTGGCCCGCTTCCTCTGGCAGGCCACCGACCCGACGCCGACCGTCCCCAGCAGCGTTCCTGCAGCGCAACCGACCGGACCGGAGTAGCACCGCACATGATCGACTTGACCGAACACACCCGTCTGCTCGGGCAGGTTTACCTCACTCTGAGGGAACTGTCCACCGAGGCCGCACGCATCCGGAAGGGCGAGATCGCCAAGCCGGTCCGCGAGATCGCGCCCCTCAGTCTGCAGGTGCACGAGCTGGCCGCGCAGTGCACCCGGCAGGTCCACGACCTGTCAGTCAGCCACTATCCAACGACGGCGGGCGGCGCCGAATCCCTGGCCCACCTTGCCGGTGCCTGCGCACAGATTTCGCTCGCCGCCACCCTGTGCAACCTCGCCATCCACCACCGCACCGAGATCTGCCTCTACGAGGACGCCGACCCCACCCCCGCAACCAGCGCCGAGCAACTCCGCCGCGCTGAGGACGAGATGCAGCGCGCCGCCACCACTTACCGCGCCGTGGCACAGCAGTTGTTCCGCCGTCTCGCTTCCTCAACGACGCGCCCTGAGTTCGTGCACCGCACTTCCACCCAGGGCAACGCGAAGCCGCCGGCCCCCGCAGATCGGCGCCGAAACTGACAGCACCGGGCCTGGCCGAGGGGGCCACAGCGACCGTCCCACCCGCGGCAGAGCCCGTACGGAGGGGCCGCCGGTGATCGGCAGGCATACGCCGACGTGCTGTTCGGCCTGCGGTTCGAGCGCTGTGTCCTCGTTCGCAGGGCTGCGAGCATCCTCAGTCGACAAGCTTCGGCAGCTCACCCGCCCCAGACACTGACCATCCCCACCCCCGGAGCCACCCCTGTCCGAGAAGATGCCCCTCTCCCTTGAGCCTATCGAGCAACTCCTGCTCCTGGCTGCCGACTTCACCCGCTTCCACGACGCGCAAGTACGTCATGCGGTCAACGGGAAGCGTCCCGCCACCGTCCTGAACACCCAGGCTGCGAGCGCCCAGCACCTGGCCAACTCGGCACTCGACATCGTCACCACGCTCAACACGGAGTCGATGTACCACAGCCCGGCTATCCGTGCCGTGTACGCCCGGATCCGCCAGCTCGTCCAGTTGGCCACTGACGCGGCGGGCCACCTCATCGACGCCGAGGACATCGTCACCCACACCCAGGAAGGGCTGCCGGTGGAGCTGGACGACGGCTTCCTGACTGTTCTGAGCGAGGAGGACGTCCGCCAGGAGACCGGACGGCGCTTCACCCTTGTCGCCGAACTCACCGCCCTGGGCGCCTCCGACGCCGTGGCAACCGCCGAACAGTACGGCGCGGAGCGCCGCCGCCACGGCAGCACGCCCGAGCACCAGCCACCTGTGCTGTCCCGCGTCCAAAACAGCACACTGTGCGCCATCGCCCGCGGGGACGTGACCGTCAGCGACGGGCGGCCGTACAACCGCCGCGAGGAGGCCGGTATCAGCGCCAGCACCATCCGCGCGCTGGAGAACCGCGGCCTGATCACGCGCGCGGAATGCCAGTTGTGGCTCGTGGACGAACGCGTGCACCTGAGCCCGGCCGGGCGCCGGGGCCTCTCTGCCTCGTTCGCCAACCCCCGCCCCGCCGCTCTGACCGCCACACGCCCGACGGCCCTCCAGCCGGCGGGCACACCGACGCCGACCCGCGGCCGATGACCCGCCCGACGACGGCCACCCAGCGCCCGGACGGATCACCGACCGCAGCAAGCAGCGCTCGCCAAAGGTCCCCAGATACACGGCTGAGTCGCTACGACTGGGAAAGGGCCCGAGGGCCCATCACAGCGTTCGGCGAATCCAAGTCACTCGGCGCGTGGGCCAAGGACTCCCGCTGCCAGGTGAAGAAGGAAGCACTGCGGACACGGCTCGCCCTGGGCTGGGAGCCCGAAGAAGCCGTCACCCAGCCCAAGCGCGAACTGCCCACACTCCAGTTCACCTTCGGCGAGAAGACGCTGACGCTACGCGGCTGGGCAGAGCAGTCGGGAATCAAGTACCACACCCTCTACAGCCGCATCCGCACCCAGGGCATGTCCTTCGAAGAAGCCCGACAAGGGGCCCGACGGTGAACACTTGCGTCAGCCCGTGACCGCCTTCGGCGAGACCATGCCCGTCTACCGGTGGGGGGTGGACCCGCGGGCCAACGCTTCTACCAGCACCATCCGGAGGCGGATCAAGGCGGGCTGGAATTCACAGATCGCTATCACCGAGGAACCCGAGTACCGGTCCACCCTCGGTACCGGACAGCCCTACAGCGCGTGGGGCAAGCGGATGAGTCTGCCCGAGTGGGGGCGCCTGGCCGGCATCCCCGAGAACGTTATCCGCAGTCGGATGCACGGCCACGAACTCACCCTCGAAGCTGCCCTGCATTCATTGGGCTGGACCCCCGACGATCCCCCAACCGCCGCGTCGCTGCTGACGGTAGCGGTCCACCAGCTGCAGCCGGGCGATTTGATCGTCTCCACCGAGCCTTCCGGCGAGATCACCGTACGCCGTCACCACGCGGACAACCCGCCCCCACCACTTCAGCGCCCTTCACACCCCACGGCGAGCAGGCCGGCCATCCCGCCGCCCGGTCCTCAACCGACACGCCGGCCAGCCGGGCGCTGAAGCCGCATCCCTGGAGTTCCCACGTCTTCCGACACCCCTTCCGTGCACGACTTTGCCCGCGCGCTCGCCGCCCAGATTCCCGGCGCCGCTCCCCGCGATGTGACCGTCAACTTCGAGGTTCGGCGTCAGGCCGCGGGCCAGTACGGCTACCGCTCCCGCGGCGGCCCCGTGACGGTCTATGCGCAAGCCCTCCACGCCGAGCTCTACGGCCTCCCCCCGGACGACGACCCAGTTCCCGTCGCACTGGACGCGCTGCTGCAGGCCGCACACACTCTCCGCAGTCCCGAACAGCAGATCGCGATCCTGCAGCAGCTCGCCGAGCAGATGCGCAATGCCGGCGAGATTCTCGAGTGGGCGCGTGACCACGCGCGTCGGCGTCAACTCCCGCACTCAACCTGGGAATGGCTGCGCGACGCCACCGACAACACGCGCAGTCTCGCCGACGGCCTCGATGTGATCCGCTCCGCCTTCGCCCACGATGCCCCCGCATCCGCCGTGCCGTCGCAGCCAACCCCTCACAGCACGGCGCCGACCGTCGCCGCACCGGTCGGTCGCCGCCGCTGACCAGGCCCATAGGGTCGCCCCCCGGCTCTTCCTCGGTCCGGTCCAGGGACCGGCAAACGCCTAGCCCGTGCACCTGTTGCTTCTCGATCCCCTGGCACGTCTGGTTTGGGCCGCCCAGGACCCGAGCACGGAACTGACCCGCAGCACTGGCCGCGCCGTCGAGAACGAGCCTGCCGGCACTCCCATCGCGTACGTCACCAACCTGCTCGACGAGTTCGTCGCCATGTGCAACCCCCGTGTCGAAGGCCAGCTTCGGCCACCCCCTGCACTCGTGCCGCCGACGCGCTGAGCCGGATCTCCGCTCCCCACCATCTTCAGGATTCCACCATCACCGACCAGCCCCAGTTCCGCGCCCTGTCCCTGGGCGCCGGAGTCCAGTCCAGCGCCCTGCTAGCCCTCTCCGCCGAAGGCATCCTTCCCAAGGTCGACTACGCGATCTTCGCCGACACTGGGTGGGAGCCGCGTGCCGTCTATGACCATCTCGACCGTCTGGAGCGGGAGATAGCCGCCCCGGCAGGAATCCCCGTCCTGCGCGTGTCCACCGGCAACATTCGCCACGACGCCCTCGACCCGCACCACCGCTTCGCCTCCATGCCGCTCTACATCCTCAACCAGGACGGCAAGGCCGGGATGACCCGGCGGCAGTGCACCGGCGAATACAAGATCAAACCGATCAAGAAGCAGGTCCGCGCCCTCCTCGGCTACCCCTACCCCGCCCGGATCCCACGGGAGGTGTTCGTCGAACAGTGGGTCGGCATCTCGACCGACGAGTTCCACCGCGCCAAGGACGCGGACGTGAAGTACATGCGCAACCGGCACCCGCTCATCGACCTGGGCTGGTTGCGAGCCGACTGCGTCCGCTACCTGTCGTCACTGAACCTCGCCGACACCCCCAAAAGCAGCTGCCTGGGCTGCCCGTTCCACGGCAACGCCCAGTGGCGGCAGATCCGCGACACCTCACCCGAGGAGTGGGCGGACGTGGTTGCCTTCGATGCCGCGATCCGCCAGGGCAACGCCCGCGCCAACGCATCCGGAAATCACCTGCTCGGCCAAGCCTTCCTGCACCGCTCCCGGGTGCCCCTGGCCGAGGCTCCTATCGACCACGTCACCGCCGCCGAGTGGGCTGCCCTGCAACCCGAACTGGGCAGCGACGAAGACGCCACCGTGCTGGAGGAAGGCGTCACCGACGGATGCTCGCCCTGGGCCTGCCGCGGCGACACCGACGCCCTGACCCGCGACGACTTCGGACTGGCCACGTGATCGTGCTCGACCTGTTCGCCGGGCCCGGCGGCTGGAGCCACGCACTGACCGTGCTCGGCGTACGCGACATCGGGCTGGAATGGGACGAGTGGGCGTGCAAGACCCGTGCCGCCGCTGGCCAGTTGACCATCCGCACCGATGTCGCGGCCTATCCGGTGTGGCCCTTCCTCGGGAAAACGACCGGTCTCATCGCCAGCCCTCCGTGCCAGGCGTGGTCGATGGCCGGCAAACGCCTCGGCCTCCTCGACCAGCCCCCCGTCCACCAGGCCGTAGCCGACCTCGCCACCGGCCGCGACACCCGTGCGAAGCTCCTTGCCGCCTGCGAGGACGAGCGCTCCCTGCTGGCCGCCGAACCCATGCGCTACCTCCATGCTCTCCACCAGCACGGTCAGCCCGAGTGGATCGCCATGGAAGAGGTGCCCGACGTTCTGCCGCTGTGGCGCCAGTACGCCGCGATCCTGCGCAGCTGGGGCTTCTCCGTCTGGACCGGCATCCTGAACGCGGCTGATTACGGGGTGCCGCAGACCAGAAGGCGGGCGATCCTGCTCGCCTCCCGCACCCGCACCGCCGAGCCGCCACCGCCCACCCACGCCAAGGTCGCCGAGCCGGAGTCGTTGTTCGGGCCGGGCCGCGCGCAGTGGGTGTCCATGGCCGAAGCCCTGGGCTGGGGCGCCACCGACCGGCCCGTGCCGACGGTGTGTGCGGGCGGCGGCCCCGGAGGGGGACCGGAGCCCTTCCCCTCCGGTTCACGCCAAACCCTCGCTACCGCCCGCGACCGCGGCGCCTGGCTTCGGCATCCCGAACACCGTGTCGTCCTGGAGCCCCACGGGCGCGGAGCGGGCTGGATCGCCCGTCACGGCGACCGAGACGCCACACCTGTGGGTGCCCCGGCGCCCACGTTCACAAGTAAGGCCGGGCAGTGGCGGTGGTCCCTGCGCAACAACAACCAGGCCAACGCCACCGTCCGGCCCATCGAGGAACCAGCGGGCACCCTCTTCTTCGGGCACCGCGCCAACGAGTGCACCTGGGTCGCCGAACCCGCCTCGCCGCCTGCGGACGACTCCTCGGACATCCTGGCGTCGCCGGAGCCGATCAAAATCACCGCGCGCGAAGCGGGCCTCCTGCAGACCTTTCCCGCCGACTACCCGTGGGCCGGCACCAAGGGGAAGCAGTTCTCCCAGATCGGCAACGCCGTCCCCACGCTGCTCGCCGGACACCTCCTCGCCCCACACCTCGGCGTCACCCTCGACCCCGACGACTTCACCCTCGCCGCCTGATGCCCCACGCCCCTGAATCCGACGAGGACGACCTCGACTTCACCGCTCCACACCAGCCGGTGTTCCACGCCGAGCAGGCCCTCCTCGGAGCGCTCCTCCTCGACCCGCACCGTGTCGACGACGTGAGCGGCATCGGCGCCAAGTCGTTCTCCACCGCCGCGCACGCCGCCCTGTACACCGCGATCACCACCCTGCCACGGCCCGACCCCGCCGAGCACGCGAAGAACGCCACGTGGCTCGCCCGCGTGCTCACCACGGCCCAGGGACAGGCGCGCGGGCTGACCGCATCAGACCTGCACACTCTCGTCCAGGTCTGCCCCTGGCCCAGCCACGCCCCCGCCTATGCCCGGATGATCGAGGCGGAACACGCCCGGCGCCGCCTGCTGACCGCCGCTGAACGCCTCGCTCAAACCGTCCACGACACCTCCCTCCCCCATCCCCTCCAGACGGTGTTCGCCGAGACCGACGCACTCGCCGCGGTCGTAGATGACATCGGCATCCGCTTCCCGCCACGCGCCGGCGTGCTGCCCCGCACCACGACACCACCGCCGCCCCCCGCACGCGACCCGGCAGAGGCCGCCGAGGAGGAGCGGATACTGCTCGCCACCGCCACCGCCTACCCCCGCGACATCGACTCCGTCCGGTGGCTGCTTCCCACCGATCTCACACAGCCCCTGCACCGCGGCCTGTGGCAGTGCCTGACGACCTTGGCCCGCCGCAACCAGCCCGTCGACCCCGTCACGGTCCTATGGGAAGCACAGCAGCGCGGCGTGCTGGACAACGGAAGTGACCCGCGAGAGATCCTCCGGATGCTGGCCGAACCCGCCAGCCCCGTCGAGCACTGGGGCGAGCGCGCACTGAAGCGCTCACTACTGGCCACGGCCGAGCACACCGCCCGACGCATCGAGGCGTACGCCGAAGACCCGGCGAACACCCCCTTCCAGCTCGTCATCGGCGCCCGCCGCGCCCTCGCCGACATCGCCGCCGTCCGCACCCGCTGGCAGCACGCCACCGGAGCCACCCCGCCACAGCGGCGGCAGCCCCCGCCCACCACCCGCGCAGGCCCGCCGACCACCAGGGCCGCGCACAGTGCCCGCCCCACGCGAGCAATTCGTTAGCCCCCGAGTGCGCCGGTGGCCGGACCAGAAGGCCCGGCCACCGGCGAGACAGATGAGACCCCCACGTGATTCCTCCCATTGACGCCCATGTCCGCCTCGACACCCACCCCACTCACCCGAGCGCGGTGCAGGCGGTCCTGACCGGCACGCAGGCCCGCGTCGCCCTCCTGGCTCTGGAGGCCGCCGGCTGGACCGTTGCCGCCACCAACGTCCTGGTCCTGTCCCGCATCGATCACGAGGAGCCCTACTGGGCCAACGACGCGGCCAAGCACCTGACCGCCGAAGGCATCCCCGTCGAGATCACCCCTCAACTCCAGGAGGCCATCGACGAGGAATGGACCTGGCCGAACCACCCGATGAGTTGGTGCACTCGCAGCGAAATCCGTGAGATCTCCAACCAGGCGCAGAAGATCCACGACGACATCCGTCACGGCCGACTCCTCATCTACGCTCACGCACACGACGGCCACACCACCGTCGCGGTCGGCACCTACCTCAGCCCAGGCGGTGAGTCCGTCCACCTACATGGTCAGGACCACCTGCGACAGATCTCCGACACTTTCAACTCACCCGCAGAGGCGCTGACGGCCTTCCAGCGTGTCCACGCAGCCGCGATGCGCCCCGGCCCGGCGCCCCTGACAACCGCCGAACGTGCCGCCATCGCAGCGCGTTCCGTCTTCGACGTCACCACGGCCAAGTCCGGAACTCCCGCATCCGAGCCGGAACCCGTCCCCATCTACCTGGCCGATGCCGGCGACCACGACGCGCTCCTCGACAGCTTCCTCGACGAGCACGGTGAATTCGAGAAGTGGCGGACCTGGTCGGATGACACGACCCATGCCATCCACGAATCGCAGACCCTGCGCATCGAACGTGTCCACGAAACCCAGGCCCGCGAGACCGCCTGGACCGTGGCTGCCTACGAGACGCCCGTCTCCGACCGCATGTGGCACCTCACCGCGACCAGCGACACCCCCGCCCCGGTGCTGCAGAATCTCCTCATTCACCTCAGCGACGGCGATGGCTGGGACACGGCCACCGGTACCCAGGTGGACGAGAAGACGGTCACCGCAACAACTCAGCCGCTCACGGAGGCCGGGTGGAAGCACGCCTGGACCGGGCACGGCATCCGGTGGATGTCTCCCGACGGCAAAGCAGGCATGCAGTTCCACCCACTGACCCCGCAGCACGCGCAGAACCCGGCAACCTGGACCATCTGGGGCGGCACCGATCCGGACCGGCCCAAGTGGACCCTCACCGCGTCCCCGCACACCCCGAGTTCGCTGCTGGCGGGTCTCGCAGCAGCCCTCGCCCAGGAGACCGGCACACGCCAAGTCCAGCCGAGCCGCGAGCATGGGACCCGACTCACGGCCAGTGCGCCGGCCACTCCTACGGTCCCCGCCGGCCGTCCCGCCAACCGTTCACGCTGATCGTCGACCCCTACGAGCGGGGCAAGATAGCGCGGGATCGCCGGTTACCGAAACCGGCGATCCCGCAGACCATAGAGAGTCCACCGCCACCCCCTGCCCGGACGTCGAAAGGAACCGCCCACGACCGCAGACACGCCTCACAGCACGGCACGCCAGATGCCGTGCACCGGCAGACGGTCACGCCGCCGCGTAGCTCGCCCGGAACAGATCCCGCGCCCGCTCCACGTCCCTCGACGTACGGAGCTGGACCTCAAGGTCGCCCGTCCCGTGATGACCGAGGCCGGACACGTCCCGGGTGAAGCCCGGAACGACGTCGACATCCTTCGGGTTGATCTTCAGGTACACCAGCAGCTTGGTCCGCTGCGGCGGGCACAAGCAGGCGAAGTTCCGCAGCCGCTGGTACGCCCGGTACTGCTTGCGCTCCACGCGGTTCACGCCGTCACCGAGCCCGAGCAGAACCTCGTCGACCGCGCCCGCCAGCTCCGCCATCGCCGCGCCCTGAATGTCCGCCGCCTGGGCGACGGACTGGCGCCGTGCCCGGCGAGACGCCTGCGGGCCGCCGCTCACGGAGGCCACGGTCTCAAGGCCGAGCAGGTCGCTGCCGAAGAGTCGGTAGCGAACCAGGTCGATCGAGCGCCGGTGCTCGCGCACCGCGTGCACGTCGTAGCGGGTGAAGTCGCCGGCGACGCAGATCAGGCGCGGTCCGCTCCACAGGACCTGGGACGCGGCCGTCACCCCGAGCCGGTTGCGGACCAGGTGCTCGAACTCGGCCCGGTGGTCCATCAGCCAGGCCAGGTAGAACAGGCCCTGATTGATCACACCGGCATCCGTGCCGCGCTTGTACTCGACGATGACCGGAGAGCCGTTCTCGTCCAGCCCGAGTGAGTCGATCCGGCCCCCGTGCACCGACCCGGTGCGGTACTCGCTCGCCAAGAACCGGACGCCCAGCAGCGTCTCCATGTGCGTCTCAACGAGACCCTGCACGTCGGCCTCAACCTCAGCAAGACGCGACATGAGCTCAATCATGCCGCTGTTCGTCGCGTCCGTACGAAACAGCTTCAGATCCGACACCTCCCCCTCCTCGACTAGGAAATCACCAACGCCGAGAAGGTGCGGGATTGTTTCCAGGAGAAGCGTCGGAGGCGTGAAGATCATGTGAAACCCTGCGTATGGCCTGATAGGGGAGCGCTCGCGTCCCCCGATCACCGGGAATTCGTGATTCCCCATGCGCCCCTCGCAACCCGGGGGACAGAGCCTGGAAGCCGCATTGCTGACCAGGTTCCTTCTGCGCGCCGAGTGCCGTGCACACCGGCGTGGCCAACTCTCGTGCAGGGCCAGGGCGTCTGGGTTGCCGCAAGCCGTGGGGCGCGCACGCCGCCTGCGGCGCACGAGCAACCCGATAGTCCCCACGTACATCTCGGCACCCACCCCGCGCATCTCGGTGCGGTGACCGCCGATCTGAGCAGAGCCCAGGCCCGCACCGACCCCGTGGCTCTGAAGACCGCAAACTGCACGGTCATCAAGCAAGCTCCACTCTTTCGGGTGCATGCCATATCCCTGCGTCGCGGCTAGCATTTTGCATGCAAGGTTCGGGTATTCCCATATGGGAACCTCATTGGACGCGACGGGAAAACGACGGCAGCAGTAGGGAGTGACCATGATCGTGAATGGCGTGAAGGCCGACCAGATCTCCGGGGCCGCCTGGCAGAAGGCTCGGGCCAGCGTGGGCAACGGGAACTGCGTGGAGGTTACGCCCCTTGCGGAGGGGGGTGTGGCTATGCGGAACTCCAGGTTCCCCACGGGCCCGGCCCTTGTCTTCAGCAAGGCGGAGTGGGTGGCGTTCCTCGACGGCGCGAAGGGTGAGGAGTTTGATCATCTCGGCGCGTGACGCGTAAGCGGAGTGTCGTGCGTTGGCCATAGATTGTGCGTCGGGCATGTGCCAGGGCATTGTGGGGTCCGACCTACGCCCCGTTATTGTTCGGAGTTCACATGTCCGTCGCCCGGAACTGGCAGTCGGATTCTGATTCGTCGGTTGTCCCCATACCGTCGGCAGGGGGCGCCGCTGTTGGGCAAATGCTGGGGGAGGAGCTTCGGCGGATCAGGGAAAGCCGGGGTCTGACGCTTGCGGCGGCGGCGCGGGCCATCCGGGGCTCGACGTCCAAGATGAGCCGGTTGGAACGTGGGGAGAGTCCCGCTAAGCAGCGAGACGTGTACGACCTCGCCCACTTCTATGGGGCGTCCGCCGAAGAACTCGCCCTCCTGGAGCAGTTTCTCGCGCAGGCGACGAACGCGGAGTGGTACGAGCGGTTCGCCGATGTGACTCCTTCCTTCCTCAGGCGCCTGATCAGCGCGGAAGGACGCGCGGAGCAGATCACGATCTTCGAGAACCAGGTAGTGCCTGGTCTGTTGCAGACCGAGGGGTACGCCAGGGCGTTGATCAGCCTGGTGCGGGCCACGCCGTTCTCGGACTCAGACGCAGCACGGACCGTTGCGCTGCGGATCGCGCGGCAGCAGATTCTCGATCAGCACCTGCCCCGGATTACTGCCATTCTCGACGAGACCATCCTGTATCGCAGGCGCGGCACCGCGGCCGTGATGTGTGAGCAGATGGAGCACTTGCTCGCCGCGGCCAAGAAGCCGAAGGTGAACGTACGGATCATCGGGATGCACGAGGTGGCCCCGCCGATGGCCATCACCTACCTCGAGTTTCCGAATCGCATTCTTGGGGACATGGCCTACCTGGAAAGCGTCGAAGGTGCGACGTATGCTACGCAGCAGCGTTCGCTGGACAACTACCGCAAAGCGTTGACCGAAGCCCGCCAGCACGCCATGCTGCTTGACGAAAGCATCGAGGCCATAGAGAAGGCCGTGCGGCACTGGGCAAAGCTGGCTGACGCGGAGAGCGGTGACAGCGGCTCCGCGGCCGGGCCGGGAGCCGTCACTTCGCCGCCGGCCGAGAGCGGTAGCTAGATCAGGTGCCGACTCTGGCAACGCCGCCCCATTCGACCCAGTCGGTGGGCCGCAGGTGGACGGGCGGAGGCTGGTTGTCTGGCTGCCAGTCGATGACGTCGACGAGGCCGGGCGGTTCGATGATTGTCATGCCGTCGAAGTAACGCCGTACTTCGTGCCTCTCTCGTACCCGTCCCCAGTTGTTGTGGGTCGCCTGGGCCATCAGGCGGGTGACGTCGCTCCTGACAACTGCGTCGTCACTGACGAGCTGGCAGATGACCATGTAGCTGCCTTCGGGCAGTTCGGCCGCCACACGCTGTATCAGGGCGCCAGGATCCCGCTCGTCGTCGGTGTCCGGAAGACAGTGCAGCACTGATACGAAGAGGGCCGCGATCGGCTCAGTCCAGTCGAAGAAGTCGTTGGTGACGGCCCGGATCTGCTCGGTGTTGCGCATGTCTTGGTCGATGACCACGACGTTCGCGTTCTCGTGGAGCTGGGTGTGAGCGTGTGCGAGGACCATCGGGTCGGTGTCGACGTAGGCGACCTTGGCGTCCACGGAGACCCGCTGGGCGACCTCGTGAACGTTGTCCAGAGTGGGCAGCCCTGACCCGTGGTCGAGGAACTGCCTGATGCCCTTGTCCCGGGCAAGGACACGAACCACTCTGCGCAGGAACTCACGGTTGGAGCGTGCCAGTTGCTGCGTGCTGGGCGCGATCCGCAGCAGTTCGGCACAAGCTAACCGGTCAGACTCATAGTGCTGGCTACCTCCGAGAAGATAGGCGTACATGCGGGCGACACTGGGGGTGGTTGTGTCGATGGGGCGAGGTTGGGGTTTCTCCCCGTAGACCATGCGCAAAGCTCCCTGCAGCCCGGTTCCGAGTGATGTGCTCGGTTGGAGAGATCCATCGTAGGAGCCGCACTGCGGGCTGGCCAGTCACCTATATGAGGGTTTAAGGGGCGCTGTTAACGATTCGGTGGAGTTTGAATTGCCCCCCGGCGCGCATAGCGGGATCTAGTGCGCTCTCGTGCTCCTCCCGTCACTGATGCGCGATACGACGCAGGGCGGAAGTTGCTCGATGGCGCGCTCGGCCCGGCGCAGCAGGGCGCGCACCGCGAAATCGTCCAATCCCATGAGGTCAGCGGTCCGCGCGACAGGCAGTCCGAGCCGGTGGTGTAGTAGAACGGTGTCTGCCTCGGCGTCGTGGAGGAGGCAGTGGACGCTCCACCTGTGCCCTTCGCTGCAGACGGACCTCACACCAGCCTCGCCGCGCAGGAGTTCCCAGGCACTGGCTGCGGGGCGGGCGCTACGCAAAGCCGTTTCCCAGCCCGCACTGAGAGCGTCGAAAACTGCCTCGACACAGTCGGTCGCTTGTGTCCATTCCCCCGTCCGCACATAGGCGTAGCGCAAGTACCCGTCGAGGCACAGCTCAAGGAAGGCGGCATATTCGAGACGGAATGCGTCTGGCATATGCGATTCGGTCAGCCTTGCCGCCCCGTGAGTCGAGCGGCTCATGCGGAATCTCCACCCGCTAGCCTCGAAGTTTCGTGACGGTCCGCCGACGGAGTCGGTGGACCGTTTTCGTGCTGTGGGCTGAGGTTGGGCAGGCCGAGGACCCGAGTGTCGCCTC
>NZ_JBHXLV010000016.1:0-55506 GCF_042721685.1 Streptomyces sp. NPDC058459
GCCTCGGAGGGGCTGGGCGCGCCGGTGAAGGCGGGGATCGCCACCGGCGTGGTCGCGGTGGCCGCCGCCGTCGTGGCGCTGGCACTGGTGAACGACAGCCGGCCCGCCAAGGAGATCGCCGAGCCGTCGCCGTCCGCGCCGGTGATCCGGCAGACCCCGCCGCCCGCGCCCCCGCCGGCCGAGCAGCGGCGGCCCGCGCCGAACCCGCCCGCTCCGCCCGCCCCCGCCCCCGCCGTGCCGGTGGCGGCGACGCCGGCCCCGCAGCCGGAGCCCACCCCGGCCCGCAGGCCCGCTCCGACCCCGACCCCAAGGCCCATTCCGACCCCGGAGCCGACCCCCACCCCGACCCCGACGCCCACTCCGACCCCGACCCCGACGCCTCCGCCGCCGAAGGCGTACGAGCTGAGCGAGCTGAGCTACGACCTCACCGGGGACGGCTCCGGGCCCGAGGTGCGGCTCGGCACCGGCGGCTGGGTGTGGCAGCGGTACGGCATGTCGATCGGCGGGCGGCACTACTCCCCCGGTGTCACGGTGCGCGGCGGCTCCTCGGTGACCGTCGACCTCAACGGCGAGTGCGCCGCGTACGACGCGGTGGCCGGCGTGGACGACCTGACGCTGGGCCTCGGCGAGGTCGCCTTCGCGGTGTACGCGGACGGCGTCCGGCTCTGGCGGTCCGGCACGGTCTCGGGCGGCGACCCGGCGGTCCCGGTCCATGTGGACCTGGCCGGACGGAAGACGGTGCGGCTGGTGGTGGAGCCCCGGGGCACGAGCCTCGACGACGCGGCCCTGGCGGACTGGGCCGAGTCCCGCTTCAGCTGCGGTTAGGGCCGGCCCCCGCCCGTAGCGCCCCCCGCTGCGGGGTGATGCCGGCCGGGACCGCGCGGGCGCGGGCCGGGGTGCCGGTCCAGCAGGTGCCCCGGCGGGACAGCAGGCGGTTCAGCCAGAGTTCGAGGGAGACGAGTTCGGCGAGGCCGTCCAGCGGGAGGGGTTCGCCGGCGGCGGCTTCCCGGAGGGCCTTGCGGACGACGCGGGCCTCGACCAGGCCGGCGTCAGCGAGCAGCGGGGTGTCGAAGAGGTCGACCAGGGTGTCGGCGGCCAGGCGCAGACCCGTGCGGGCGGCGGCGGCCGAGGAGGCGTGGGACGGGGTGCCCCAGCCGGGGGGCAGGTCGGCGACCCCGGCGCCCTCCAGCACCGAGCGCAGTACGGCGGCGCGGGCGCCGGGTTTGACGCGCAGGGCCTCGGGGAGGTCACGGCAGGCGCGGACGACCTGGTTGTCGAGGAAGGGGGCGTGCAGCCGCTGCGAGCGGACCTCGGCGGCCTGTTCGAGGACGCGGAGGTCGGCCGCGTACCGGGCGAGGACGGTACGGGCGCGGAACTCGCCGGGTCTCTGTCCGGGCCCGCCGGCCGCCCGGTCGGCCCCGGTCTGGAGCAGAACCGATACTTCAGCCAGCGCCTCCCCGGTGAGCCACCGGGCGGCCGGACCGGGTCTCGCCCAGGTCAGCGCGGCCAGCGAGGCGCCGACCGGCCCCTTCGGCTCGTCGAACCGCCGCCGCATCAGCCGCTCGGCCAGCGCTTCCAGACCGGTGCGGTACGGGGTGCGGGACAGCCGCCGGGCGGCGCCGTACACCCGGGCGGGGACCAGGACCGAGCCGTCGGCGCGGGTGAGGGCGGCGACCGGGCGGACCAGATGGCGCCGCCGGCGGTCCAGCAGCAGGTCGGCCAGGCGGGCCGGGTGGGCGTCCAGCACCTGGCGGGCGCCGTGGCCGGTGAAGTGGTCGGCGCTGCCCGCCGCGAGCCGGGCGCGGTGCCGGGCGGCGGTGACCAGGGAGGGGCCGGGCTCGTCGGTGAGGGGTCCTTCGAGGTCGGCGTAGGGGAGGGTGTCCTCGGCGCCGGTGACCACCATGTGATGCAGGCGGGGGTTGGCGGCGAGGGCTCCGGCGCGCTCGAGTTCGGCCTCGCGTCCGCCGACGGCCAGGTCGTTGAAGGTGACGGCGAGGAGGCGCTCGCCCGCGCCGGTGCCGTGTCCGAGGAGGGTGCCGGGCCGGCCGGGGAGCCCGGCGGCGAGCAGGGCCAGGGTGCCGGAGGCGGGGCCGCCGGAGAGGTCGGCGCCGATGCCGGGCACCGGCATGCCGCGCGCCGCCCGGCGTTCGGCCGGGCCCATGCCGGGCACCGGTCCGGGGTCGAGTCCGGGTGCGTGCCGGGGTGCAGCGAGCCGGACCCGTACGGCTTCCACCAGGGCGTCCCGTACGGCGTCCACCGCGCGGTCGGGGTCGGCGGGGGGTGCGGCGACGGCGAGGGAGGCGACCGGCTCGTAGCCGGCGATCTCGCGCGCTCCGGCGCGCAGCACCAGCGCGTGACCCGGCGCGACGCGGCGTACGCCCTCGTAGGGGGTGGTGTCGCGCAGGGCGGCGGGTGCCTCGGGGGCGGCGAGGAGGGCGGCGAGGTGACCGAAGTCGAGGTTGGCCTCGGTGAGGTCGGCGAGCGGGAGGGCGGCGGTGGCGTAGGCGGTGCCGCCGTCCCAGGGGGCGTGGAAGACCGGGCGGGCGCCCGCGAGGTCACCGCAGACGGTGATGCGCCGGCCGGCCTGGACCACGGCGGTGTAGCTGCCCGGCCAGGCGGTGAGATGGCGCAGGGCGCCGCCGCGCGCGGTGAACAGGCCGCGCCGCAGCTCCTCGTCGGAGGCGCCGCAGATGCCGAGGACGGCGATGCGGTTCTGCGCGTCGGCGTGGACCACGCGGACCTCGTCGGGGCGCCAGTCGCCCACCGCCCACAGCGGATCGGGGTCGCCCCACAGGAGATGGGAGCCGACGGGGCGCAGGGTCTCGCCGTCGTACCCGGTGGCGCCCGCGGAGTCGGCACCGAGGGCGCGCGCGGCGGTGCTGCTCCAACCCACCAACCACCGCATCGACGCCTCCACAGGCTGTGGACCACCAGAGCACCGCACGAACGGACCCATGCTGCCACGAAGAACGCGCGGGGGAAGGGTGGTGGCGCCGCCTTCGATCGAGGGAAATCAGCAGGAAACGCGGTGGGACCCGGCGTGCGGCCGGGGCGGGCCGGGGCACGGCGGGCGGAGGGAACTCCCCTCCTGCCTGCGGGGGATGAAAAACGGACGCGGGACGGGGCCGATGCGAATGCGCCCCGCTTCACTCCCCCAGAACGCCCTTCGCGCCCTCAAGTGCCATGGTGGGAACGGGAATCAAGGAAGCGGAACGGCGGTAGTTTTCGGCCAATTTGGCGACCAGGCGCGGGATTTGAGCACGCTCCGTACAGGCCCTGCGGAGCGCACGGCGGTCCGGTGAGCGCGCTCGGCCCGGGAGGCGGGCGTCGCCTCCCGGACCGGTCCGCCGCCCGCGGGGATGTAGGCGGCGGCGTCCCCCAGCCCGCTGCACTCAAGTACAGCGGGCCGACCCACGCAGAGCCATGGAACCGCTCCCCCGGTGGCCGGAGAAGAGCGCACGGACAGGCGCACGGCCACACGCGCGGGGGCACGCCGCGACGCTCTGTGCACGGTGCGTACAGGGCCGCACTCCCGTACGGACCGCAATCGCGCCATCCGGAACAATGCCCCTTAACGCTTGGGATGCGGCGAACTACGCTGTGTTTACGAATGCCGCGTGGTTATGCCAGCGGGGCAGCCGTCTGTGTCGAGGGGTGGCGCATGTCCAGGGAGCAACGCGGGCCGAACGAGAAACTCGGCGCCGTTCTCGCCCTCGCGGGAATCAGCAACGCGGGCCTGGCGCGGCGGGTCAACGACCTGGGCGCGCAGCGGGGTCTGACGCTTCGGTACGACAAGACCTCGGTCGCGCGCTGGGTGTCGAAGGGGATGGTGCCGCAGGGTGCGGCGCCGCATCTGATCGCGGCCGCGATCGGGCAGAAGCTCGGCCGGCCGGTGCCGCTGCACGAGATCGGCCTCGCCGACGCCGACCCGGCGCCCGAGGTGGGGCTCGCCTTCCCCCGGGACGTGGGGCAGGCGGTGCGTTCGGCGACCGACCTGTACCGGCTCGACCTGGCCGGACGCCGTGCCGGGTCGGGGGGCATCTGGCAGTCGCTGGCGGGGTCCTTCGCCGTGAGCGCCTACGCGACGCCCGCTTCCCGGTGGCTGATATCCCCCGCCGACGGTTCGGTCGAGCGGGAGGCGAACTCCGCCGAGGGCGCCGTCGCACCGATCAGAGTCGGCCACAGCGATGTGCGGAAGCTCCGGGAGGCCGCCGAGGACGCCCGGCGCTGGGACTCCAAGTACGGGGGCGGCGACTGGCGTTCCTCGATGGTGCCGGAGTGCCTCAGGGTGGAGGCGGCCCCGCTGCTGCTCGGCTCCTACTCCGACGAGGTGGGCCGCGCCCTGTTCGGCGCGGGCGCCGAACTGACCCGGCTGGCGGGGTGGATGGCCTTCGACACCGGCCAGCAGGAGGCGGCCCAGCGGTACTACATCCAGGCGCTCCGGCTGGCCCGCGCGGCGGCCGACCTCCCGCTCGGCGGCTACGTCCTCGCCTCGATGTCCCTCCAGGCGACCTACCGGGGCTTCGGCGACGAGGGCGTGGACCTCGCCCAGGCCGCCCTGGAGCGGAACCGGGGGCTGGCCACCGCGCGCACGATGAGCTTCTTCCGGCTGGTCGAGGCGAGGGCCCACGCGCGCGCGGGCGACGCGCACGCGGCAGGCGCCGCCCTGAAGTCGTCCGAGGGCTGGCTGGAGCGGTCCCGGGAGGGCGACAGCGACCCCTCCTGGCTCGGCTTCTACGGCTACGACCGCTTCGCCGCCGACGCCGCCGAGTGCTACCGCGACCTCAAGGCACCCCGCCAGGTCCGCCGCTTCACCGAGCAGGCGCTGTCCCAGCCGACCGAGGAGTTCGTCCGCTCGCACGGGCTGCGCCTCGTGGTCTCCGCCGTCGCCGAACTGGAGTCGGGCAACCTGGACGCGGCCTGCGAGCAGGGCGTACGGGCGGTCGAGGTGGCCGGCCGCATCTCCTCCGCGCGCACCACCGAGTACGTGAAGGACCTCCTGCACCGCCTTGAGCCCTACGGGGACGAACCCCGGGTGGTGGAGCTGCGCGAGCGGGCCCGCCCGCTGCTGATGGCTCCGGCATAGCCGGCACAAGCCCGCTGTGGCGCGGTTTGAAGGCGTTGTCAGTGGCGCAGTGCACTATCGAGGCCGGGAGGTGGTGCGGATGCGGGCTGACGCGTACGACTGCGATGTGCTGGTGGTCGGCGGCGGCATCGTCGGGCTGTCGACGGCGTACGCCCTGACGCGCGCCGCGCCCGGCACGCGGGTCACCGTGCTGGAGAAGGAGCCAGGACCGGCCCGCCACCAGACCGGGCGCAACAGCGGGGTCGTGCACAGCGGCATCTACTACCGGCCCGGCTCGCTCAAGGCGCGGTACGCGGTGCGCGGCGCGGCGGAGATGATCAAGTTCTGCGCGGAGTACGGCATCGACCACTCCGTCACCGGCAAGCTGATCGTCGCCACCGACCGCGCCGAGCTGCCCCGGCTGCACGCCCTGGTGCAGCGCGGCCGGGAGAACGGCATCCCGGTCCGCGAGCTGGGCGGCGCCCAGATCGCCGGGTACGAGCCGGAGGTGCGCGGCCTGGCCGCGATCCACGTCGGCACGACCGGCGTCTGCGACTTCACAGCCGTCGCCCGGCAGCTGGCCCGCGCCTCCGGCGCCGAGATCCGGTACGGCGCGCGGGTCGTCCGGGTGGACCGGCGCCCCGAGCGGGGCGTGGCGGTGCTGACCTCGGCCGGCCAGGTGGTCCGCGCCCGCGCCCTGGTCAACTGCGCGGGCCTGTACTGCGACGAGCTGGCCCGCCTCACCGGGGACGAGCCGGGCGTGCGGATCGTGCCGTTCCGGGGCGAGTACTACGAGCTGGCCCGCCCCGAGCTGGTGCGCGGCCTGGTCTATCCGGTGCCCGACCCGGCGTTCCCCTTCCTCGGCGTCCATCTGACCAAGGGCCTCGACGGCGGGGTGCACGCAGGCCCCAACGCGGTCCCGGCGCTGGCCCGCGAGGGGTACGGCTGGGGCGTGGTCCGCCCGCGCGAGCTGGCGGGCACCGCGAGCTGGCCCGGTGCGTGGTCCCTGGCCCGCAGACACTGGCGGTACGGCGCGGGCGAGCTGTACCGGTCGGTGTCCAAGGGCGCCTTCCTGGACGCGGTGCGCCGGCTGGTGCCCGGGGTGGAGGAGCGGGACCTGGTGCGGGCGCCGGCCGGGGTGCGGGCGCAGGCGGTGAGGCGGGACGGGACGCTGGTGGACGACTTCCTCATCCGGGAGGGCGCTCGCGCGGTGCACGTACTGAACGCCCCGTCCCCGGCGGCCACGGCGTCCCTGCCCATCGGCCGCGAGGTGGCCCGGCGCACGCTGAAGACGCTGCGGGCCCTGTGAGGGGCGCCGTGACCGACCGCACGGCCCTCGGCGGCGGGGGGCGGGCCGGTGGAGCGCCTAAAATCGGACCCACTGTGTCTGACTCCGTGAACACCCCCGAAGCCGCCCGGCCCGCCGACGCCGAGCCGCGCACCGCGCTGCCCTCGGCGCCCGGACCGTCCGCCCGGACCTCCCGGAGCAAGGGCGAGCCCCGGTTCCCGGACGGCCCGCGGCCCGACCCCGCCGGATCGCACTTCGAGCGGCGCATCCGCAGCTTCCAGCCCCGGCGCAGCCGGGTCACCACCGGCCAGGCCGACGCGCTGGCCCGGCTGTGGGCCCAGTGGGGGCTGGACATCGACGGGCAGCGGGTCATCGACCTCGCGGAGCTGTTCGGCAACGCGGGCCCGGTCGTGCTGGAGATCGGCTTCGGCATGGGCGAGGCCACCGCGCAGCTGGCGGCGGCCGCCCCGGAGACCGGCATCCTCGCCGTCGACGTGCACACCCCCGGCCAGGGCAATCTGCTGAACCTCGCCGAGCAGGGCGGCCTGACCAACATCCGGGTCGGCAACGGCGACGCGATCATCCTGCTGCGCGAGATGCTCACCCCCGACTCCCTCGACGGGCTCCGCGTCTACTTCCCCGACCCCTGGCCGAAGAAGCGGCACCACAAGCGGCGGCTGATCCAGCCCGAGTTCCTGAACCTGGCCGCGACCCGGCTGGCGCCCGGCGCGATCGTGCACTGCGCGACGGACTGGGAGCCTTACGCCGAGCAGATGCTGGAGGTGCTCACCGCGCACCCCGACTTCGAGAACACCGTCCCGGACGGCGGTTTCGCACCGCGCCCCGCGTTCCGGCCGCTGACCCGGTTCGAGGGCCAGGGGCTGGACAAGGGCCATGTGGTGAACGACCTGCTGTTCCGCCGCGTACCGCACGAGAGCACGTAACCGCCTGCGGGCCGGAGAACGCCCGAGGCCGTCCGGTCCGGTCACCGTTAGGGTCGATGCCGTGGCCATCAGTCCGCCGTATCCGCACGGCTCCCCCCGACCTCCCTGGTGGCGGCGGGAGTGGGTGCGGCACGGAGCGCCGGCCGCGCTGCTGGCGCTGTCCGGGCTGGTGATCCTGGCGCTGGTGCGCCGGCAGACGGGTACGGAGGGCTTCCTCGTCGGGCTGGGGCTGGCCGTGGTGCCGGTGCCCTGGCTGACAGCCGCGTTCCGCTGGCTGGACCGGGTGCGGCCGGGGCCCTGGCGGAACCTGGTGTTCGCGTATGCGTGGGGTGCGTGCGCGGCGGCGCTGATCGCCATCGTCGCCAACAGCTTCGCCACCCACTGGATCGCCACCGCCACCGCGGACCCGGCGGACGCCGACACGCTCGGCGCGACGGTGATCGCTCCGGTGGTGGAGGAGTCCGCGAAGGCGGCCGCCGTGCTGCTGGTGTTCGTGTTCCGCAGACGGGACTTCACCGGGCTGGTCGGCGGCGCGGTGACGGCCGGGGTGACCGCGACCGGTTTCGCGTTCACCGAGAACATCCTCTACCTGGGCAACGCCTTCGGCACCGACCGGTCCATCGGCACCTCGGGCCTCGTCTCGGTGACCGCCGCTACCTTCTTCGTGCGCGCCGTGATGTCGCCGTTCGCGCACCCGCTGTTCACCGTGCTCACCGGCATCGGTTTCGGCCTGGCCGCGCTGCCCGTCCGGCGACGGCCGCTGGTGCGCGTGCTCTTCCCGGTGGGCGGGCTGCTCCTCGCCATGAGCCTGCACGCCCTGTGGAACGGCTCGGCCGCCCTCGGCCAGTTCGGCTTCCTGGTCGTCTACGGCGGCTTCATGGCCCCCGCCTTCGGCCTGCTGGCCTGGCTGCTGATCTGGTCCCGGCAGCGCGAACTGCGCGTGACCCGAGAGGAACTGCCCGTCTACGTCCAAGCCGGGTGGCTCGGCCCCGCCGAACCCTTCGCGCTCGGCTCGCTGCGCGCCCGCCGGCTGGCCCGCGACCACGCCCGCCGCTTCTTCGGCGGCCGCCCGGCCGCGCGCGCCGTGGTCCGCTACGAGAGCGACGCCACCGAACTGGCCCTCCTGCGCCACCGCGCCCGCGCCGGCCGCGTCGGCACCGAATTCGCCGGCCGGGAACGGGAGCTGCTGGCCGCGCTGTGGCAGAACAGGCATCCCGCCCGCCCCGCCCTCGACCACGCGGCCCGCGCCACCGCTCCCCCGCCGGCCCCGGTCCCGTACTGGCAGCGCTACGGCCACCCGGCGCCGCCGTACGCGGGGTACAACCCGTACCGCACGTGAGGGTGCGAGTGCGGTTCCGGGGGCGCCCGTCCACCCCGGGGGCGCGGGGGCGCGACCAGCCACGACGGACCGTCGATCGCGCACGCGCCCCCGGCCGGGCTCAGGCAGACGCCTCCGTCAGCCGCTCCAGCTCCGCGGCGGTCAGGGTCAGCTCGGCCAGGTCCAGCAGCGCCGGGAGCTGGTCGACCGTGCGGGCCGAGGCGATGGGCGCGGCGACCGTCGGCTGGGCGGCGAGCCAGGCGAGGGCGACGGTGGCGACGGCGGTGTCGTGGGCGGCGGCGACCTCGTCCAGCACGGCCAGCACCTTCCGCCCCCGCTCGGACTCGAGATGCTTGGCGGCGGAGCCGGCACGCGCGCTGTCCACCGTCGTACCGGGCCGGTACTTGCCGGTGAGGAAGCCGGAGGCGAGCGCGTAGTACGGGACGGCCGAGAGGCCCTCGCGGGCGGCGACGTCCTGGAGCGGGCCCTCGTAGGTGTCGCGGGAGACCAGGTTGTAGTGCGGCTGGAGGGCGACATAGCGGGCCAGGCCCGCGCGGTCGGAGAAGTCCAGGGACTCCTTCAGCCGCTCGGCGCTGATGTTGGAGGCGCCGATGTGGCGGACCTTGCCCGCCCGCACCAGCTCGTCCAGCGCGCCGATGATCTCCTCGACCGGCACCTCCGGCTGGTCGAAGTGGGTGTAGTAGAGGTCGATGTGGTCGGTGCCCAGGCGGCGCAGGGAGGCGTCGGCGGCGGCCTTGATGTTGGCGGCGGACAGGCCCTGGTACTCGGGGTGCTGGCTGACCTTGGTGGCGATGACCACCCGGTCGCGGACGCCCCGCGCACGAGCCCACTCACCGATGAGCGTCTCCGACTCGCCGCCCTTGTTGCCGTCGGCCCAGGCCGAGTACGCGTCGGCGGTGTCGATGAAGTTGCCGCCCGCGGCGAGGTAGGCGTCGAGGACGGCGAAGGACGTGTCCCGGTCGGCGGTCCAGCCGAAGACGTTGCCGCCCAGGGCGAGCGGGAAGACGTCGAGGGAGGAGGAGCCGAGCTTGCGCTGAGAAGCAGTCATGCCTCTAGTCAACGATCACCCGGGCCCCGTCCATTCCGCGTCTCAGGGATTGAGCCCCTTGCCGTGCAGCCAGGCGGCGGGGTCGATGCCGGTGGGCTGGCCGCCGGGGTGGACCTCCAGGTGCAGATGGGGTCCGGTGACGTTGCCGGTGGCGCCGACGCGGCCGATGACCTCGCCGGTGGCGACCTTCTGCCCGGCGCTGACGCTGATCGAGGACTGGTGGCAGAACCACAGCTCGGTGCCGTCGTCGAGGGTGAGGATCGTGCGGTAGCCGTACGCCCCCGCCCAGCCGGCCTCGGTGACCGTGCCGCTGTGGATCGCCTTGATCAGCGTGCCGGTGGGCGCGGCGAAGTCGAGCCCGGTGTGGTACCCGGAGGACCACATCGAGCCGGCCTGCCCGAAGGTCGAGGTGATCGTGTACGAGGAGGTCGGCAGCGTGTACTGCTTGGCCAGCGCGGCCAGCCGGGCCGTCTCGGCCTTCTTCTCGGCGTCGGCCTCCGCCTTCTCCTTGGCCTCGGCGGCCTTCACGGCGGCTTCCTTCGCGGCCTTGGCGGCGGCGTCGGCGGCCTGCTGGTCGGCCTTGGCGACGGCTGCGGCGGCGGCCCGGCTGTCGGCCTTGCTCTGCTGCCGCTCGGCCTGGGCCATGATCCGGCTGCGCAGTGCCTCGCCCGCGTCGGCGGCGGAGTCGTCATTGGCGACGGTGGCCGTGGCGGTGGCGGTGGCGACCCCGGAGAGGGAGGCGGCGGGCGTGTCCGTGTGGTGGTGCCCGTCGATCAGGGAGTCCACGGAGGGCAGGTCGGGCAGCGCGAGGGACACGGGCGGCTTGCCGGTGTTGGCGCTCGCCATGCCGCCCGCGCCGACGGCTGCGATGACGCCGACGCCGAGGACGGTGGAGCTGCGGGCGAGTCCGCCGCCGCGCTGTTTGGTCACCCGGTGGCGGCCGCGTACGGCGGCACCGAGGGAAACGGGGGAACCGAGAGACACGGACTCCTCGGTGGGGTTCCACTCCTCCCACGCGCCTTCCGGGGCACGGGGGGCGCCATAGGCGAAGGGCTCACTCGCGACCGGCGCGAACGGGGCTTGTGGGGCAGGCCGGTTGGACGCCACGCGGGCGCACTCCTTTCCCTCCTCCGCCTACCGGGTTAGCTGACGGGTTCGGAGCAGGAAGGTCTCCTACGCGCGTAAACCCGACGTGCTCCGAGGGCGGTGCACGGCGGATCGGGGCGCGATTCACCCCATGATGGTGGGTCCCCGGTTCCCTTGCGGGATTAGGCGTGGGCGCACGGCGCCGTCTCTGCTGACGGCTGTGACGACCGCACTGCGTTATCGAACGTTAATAGACACGCGCCCTGGATTCCAAGCCCGTCCGGCTTGATCGTTTGCAATTCCGACCGGGTGTTTATCCGCCAGGAACGGCACGAAAAGGGCGAGTTGACAGCGCTTCAGGAGTCACGGGGGTCTCGCTGGTGACTCAAAAACACCACGCACCCCGGGAAAGCACCGGAAAACACTCGGAGCCGGAATCCGATGTACTGGATTCCGGCCCCGAGTTTCAGTAGCGGGGACAGGATTTGAACCTGCGACCTCTGGGTTATGAGCCCAGCGAGCTACCGAGCTGCTCCACCCCGCGTCGTTGTGTCTGAAGCATACGTCATCCGGAGGGTCCGGCGCACACACCCGGCCGTGACGTGGGCCTCAGCGCGAGAGGTGGGCGTTCGGCCGCTGTGCGAGAGCGGCGTACTCGGGCACCGTCACCACCACCGCGCCCCCGGCGCCGAGCACTCCGGCGCCGTCGGCCGCGGTGACGAAGGTGTCCGGCTCGCGCCAGGCGGTGACCACCCGGCGCACCCCGGCCGCCAGGATCAGCCCGGCGCACGGAACGGGGCGGGAGGCACGGTGCGCGCAGGGCTCCAGGCTGCTGTAGACGGTGGCGCCGGGCAGGCGCGGGTCGGCGGGGTCCAGCTTGGCGAGCGCGGCCTCCTCGGCGTGCACCACCGGGTCGCCGCCCTCGCGGGAGTGTCCGCGCGCCAGCTCGGTGCCGTCCGCCGCGACGACCACCGCGCCGACGCTGAAGGCGGTGGCCGAGGGCGGGCAGAGCGCGGCCAGCTCACAGGCGGTGCGCAGCCAGCGCCGGTCGGCGGCGGTGTCCAGCGGGCCGGTGCCGGGGGCGGTGGGCTCGTACGTCATCAGGACGACGTCCTCGATCCGGCGCGTGCCCGTCAGCCGCAGCCGGCCGCCCTGGTAGGCGCCGGGGCCGAAGAGGCGGGGGGCGGCCGGGTCGCCGACGAGGAGCGGGGCGAGGACCAGCTGGAGTTCGTCGGCGAGGCCCTGTCGCAGGAGCTGGGTGTGCACGGTGCCGCCGCCCTCGACCATCAGCCGCCGTACTCCGCGCACGTCGTGCAGATGCGCGAGCAGCGCCCGCCAGTCGAGGCCGGCGCCGAGCGGGACCACGTCGGCGGTGTCCCCGAGGAGGCCCGCGGCCCGCTTCGCCCCCTCGTCCGTCGTGTAGACGAGCCTGGCCCCGCCGGAGTGCCAGAAATTGGCCCCCGGGTCCAGCTCACCGGTCCCGGTGACGGTCACCTTGAGCGGGTACTCCGTCCGCCCTTCGGCCAACCGCGCCGCCCGCCGCTCGGCCGAGTTGACCAGGAGCCGGGGGTTGTCGGCGCGGATGGTCCCGGCGCCCACGAGGATCGCGTCCGCCGACGCCCGCACCTCGTCCACCCGGTCGAAGTCGGCGGGGCTGGACAGCAGCAGCCGCTCGGGGCCGGTGTCGTCCAGGTAGCCGTCGAGCGAGACGGCGGCGGACAGCAGGACATGGGGGTAGGGCATGGAGGCGCTCTCTTTTGGCTCTGGTGGCTCTGGTCGGCTCTGGGCTCTGGGCTGTGCGGCTCTGGCTGCGCGGGGTGTGCCTGTGCGGGTGTGCCTGTGCGGGGTGTGCCTGTGCGGGGTGTGCCTGTGCGGGGTGTGCACCCCTTTTCTACTCCGTACCGGTGCGCGTGCCGCCCAGGGAGGGATGAGTACGGCTACTCATCCCCGGGCGCGCGGCCTGTCCCACTGTGGAGGTCACCGAACCGAAGGAGACCTCGTGCCGCCCACCGTCCGCCCTCGCCGCCTCTTCACCCTCGCCACCGGCAACTGGTTCTCGCGGGGCTATCTCGCCGTGGTCGCCGTGGCGATCGGGTTCTTCCTCTGGGCCGTGTACCTGTCACCCGACCCCGGTTTCGCCGGGATATGGCCGCTGATGGCCACGGCGCCGCTCAGCGTCCTCGTCGTCGCGGTGTCCGGGCCCCTGGAGGGCCTGCCGAGCCCGCTGCTGTTCACCGCCGGTACCGCCCTGGCCGGCCTCTGCAACGCCGCGCTGCTCGGCCTGCTGGTGCGCTCCCTGCGGCGCTGAAACCCACGGCGGGTATGGAGCGAGGAAAAAACTGCATAAGCCACCGGATGGCATGGCCTCATCAGCTACGGTGCCCCTTTGGCCATCTCCTTCACCAATTCCCCCTGGAGACGGGGAAGTCGTGAAGGCTCAGCAGGTCAGTCATCCAGGGGAAGGCATCCGAACCGGTATGAGAGCGCGTTGGTGGGGGACGGGCACGGTAGTCGTCGCGGCGGCCGTGTGCGGGACGTTGGTCGTACAGGGGGTGGGCGGGGACTCCGGGCAGGACGGCAAGGCCGTCGCAGGGCGTCCCGCCATCACTACCGACGGCATCGTGTACCTGAAGTAGCCCCACCCCGCGACGGCGGCGCCCCCAGCTCAGCACCTCTCCGGGCTGGGGGGGTTCCCGCAAAAACGTCGGCTCATCCGCATCCGGGACTTCGTCGCCCGCCATCGGGAACCCCGGCCACCGGTAGCGCGTTCCCCCATCGCCGCTGCGGGTGTCCCTGGCGGTTTCGGCGGCCGCCCGAGAGTGGCTGCCGGCCGTACGCGAGCGGGCGCTCGACGCGGCGTACCAGGGGTTGCTGGAGAAGGAACTGGTGCGGGAGCAGGGACGACGGGTCCTCGGCACCTTCGGATCGGTGAAGTACCCGGTCACGGGCCGGTCGGACTCGTGGCGCTGCGCGGACGACTGGCAGCGGTCCTGGCGCGGGGCCAGGACCCTGATGAGCGTACGGCGGCACTGATACACCCTGCTGCACCACGCGGGCCTCCAGGCCGTCATTCCGCGGGACCCCGCGGCGGAGACACCCGAGTACCGCCTGACATCGACCACCGAGGGACAGGGCCCGGCCGCGGCACTCGGCGACACGATCCGCACCACGCTGGCCGCCCGCACCACGGTCATCGCCTCGTCCGCCGTCTTCGGAGGGTGAGGCCGTTTCGTCATGTCTGGACCCGATGCGGGCGGAGTGCCGAGCCGGTAGCCTCCCCCGCATGGCTGATCACCTGACCATCTCCACCGCGACCGAGACCCGCGAACAGGCCGTTGCTCTCGCTCAGTCCGCCGTGCAGGCCCGGCTTGCCGCAGGCGCCCAGATCATCGGACCTGTTGCCAGCGTCTTCTGGCATGACGGGGAGTGCGGCACCGGCGAGGAGTACCAGCTGCTGCTTACGACCAGCACCGCCCGCTACGCGCAGTTGGAAGCGCTGCTGGTGGAGCAGCATCCATGGACGAACCCCGAGGTCCGAGCCACACCGATCGTCACGGGCGCGGCCACCTATCTGGACTGGGTCGAC
The DNA here is from genome assembly GCF_042721685.1 of Streptomyces sp. NPDC058459. Lineage (NCBI taxonomy): Bacteria > Bacillati > Actinomycetota > Actinomycetes > Kitasatosporales > Streptomycetaceae > Streptomyces > Streptomyces sp. NPDC058459. The sequence goes on from NZ_JBHXLV010000016.1 coordinate 14,357, forward strand.
CGCAGCACCGCTGACTAGACCTTCTGCGCCATCAACTCGGCCACCGCCGGCACCGTCGCATACTCCGCTGCAAGTGCGGACACGACATGTGCAATGCGGTGGCGGGGCCGTGCCGACGCGACGCCGTCAGCTAGCTCGATGGCGCGCGCGGTGATCCGGGCTGCCTCTTCGACCTCACCTGCGTGGGCGTATGCCTCGGCAAGCCACGTCGAATACAACGCCTTGTCCCGCGCGTGTGCATCGTCGAACTGAGCGAGGGCACGCACCAGCAGCGGGACCGCACGCAGGGGCCGTCGCAGCTCCGTCCAGCACCGGCCCGCCATGATGTCCAGCTCAGTGTGATCCACCCACGCCGCCCAGTCGGGTTGCGGCTCCCCAGCCTCGGCGCTGCCGAGCGCCTCTCGGGCGGCGGTGAGAGCCCGATCTGTGGCATCTGAGTCCCCGGCGACGGCAGCCGCGTAGGCGTACCGCTCCCACAGCAGGGCCCGGACAGTCGCCGGAGTACGAGCGGTGACGGCCTCGCAGGCGCGGCCCGCAGTGGCGGCAGCCACGCGTGGGTTGGCGGCCACTGCCTGGTAGTCCATGAACGCAAGTGCGTTCCCCGCGAGGTCAACCGCACCGGCCTGCTCAGCCGCTGACCGGCTCTCCCGGTACAGGGTGCTTGCGTCCTGCTCCCGGCCACCGTCGAAGCCGGCCCAACCTGCCTGCTGCGCCTGCTCGGCGCACAGGGCAAGCAGTTCGCGGCCTACGCTTTCGCTGTAGGAGCCAGTGCGCAGGGCTCGCTTGGTGTCCTGGTATTCGGCAACGTAGACACGGTAGGTGTCACCGCCGCCGAGCAGGTCGTCCAGGCGGCGCAGGCGGGCGACGCGCTCCCGCAGCCGCTTGACGGCGGCTTCCCCGATCCGGCCCGGCGCCGAGGACGACGAGAGCCCCACGGGCAAGGTCGCGGCCAGGCCGGCCGCCCCGGCGGTCTGGAGAATCGCCCGTCGCCCTACGGAATGTTCAGCTGCGGTCTCCCACGGCCGGGGTGCGAGGCCGACCATGCATCCGGGGACTCTCATCGCGTCGGCTATGGCCGCGATCTTCTCGTAGGTCTCCACGCGGCCTCGCCCACGGGCGAGTGCACCGACCCGTTCCGGCTTGATACCGCACTCGGCCGCCAGCTTCGAGTAACTGATACCGGCCTCCGAGCGGGCGAGCCGAAAGACTGTGCCGAAGTCGTGCGTCCGCAGCGCCTCGCGCAGCTCGGGCAGGTCAAGAACGCCGGCGGGCAGGGCCGTAGGCGGCTCGATCACCGTCATATTTCCTCCCGAGCGTGGCGGCCTGGCTCGCCGGCCGGCCTACCCATGGTGGGGATACCCATCGACGGGATGGTCACTGCCCCGGAAGCCCGCATGGTGAGTATCAGTCCCCAGCCACCGCGCTACCGGCCCTGGGGTTCGGCCGACCTCTAGGGAGTCGACATGGCGCACCGTACCGCCGCACCCACCACACCACTACTGCCTCCCCTCCTCGGGCCGGCCCGGCGGCGAGAGGAGCCCGAGCCGCCCGACACCGTGACCGCCTGGCTGGCAGGCGCACACCCCCAGCCCGAGCGGGTGCTTCGACACTGGGACGAGGGGCACGACGAACTCATGCCGCTGGGCGGGCGCTTCGCCGCCGTGCGCGTTCCCGGCCGCATCATGCACACCGCCGCAGGAGACGGCTCCCCCGAGGCGGTCGCCGCCCTCGCCCGCGACATCCTGCGAGGCCCCCTCATCACGGGTATGTACGCCGAGCAGCGAACCTACTGGGCGCTCGTGCCCAGCCGGGCCCACGTCTACTGGCCCAGCTACCTCACGGACACCCCACACCTCGGGACGGGCAGCTACCTCACCATGCCACCGCCCTCCTGCACCACACCGCCCACCGAGGCCGAGCTGCCCACCCCCTACTGGGTGACCTCACCGCGGTACCGCTACGACCTCTGCTCCCGGGAGCAGGTCTTCAACGTCATCACCCGCGTCACATCCCGAGACGGAGGCACTACGTGATCTGCGCACGCTGCAACAAGCCCATCGAGCGGGACGAGCTGTCAGAGAAGGTGGAGCACTTCGGCGGTACGGGGGTGGGGGCAACGATGGATGTGCACGCCCGCCGGTGCCGGCCCGCCCCGCAGCAGACCTGCCCGAGGCGACGCAGCCACTGACCCCCGACCGGTCAGGGCCGGGCGCGGGCCGGCAAACGGACCGAAAAGTCCAGACGAAACGGGAAGGGCCCCAGTTCAACGGCTGCTGAACTGGGGCTTTCCGGTAGGCCCTGTGGGACTCGAACCCACAACCAATGGATTAAAAGTCTGCGGCTCGACCGAAAGCCCCAACCCCGCCGCATTCACCTCACCCCACCAAACCTCAAGAAGCGCAGGTCGGTGGGCCGTTCTTGTAGGCGCGGCACGGCAGTTCACCCCACCAAACCCCACCACGTATGACGCTCTTGCCTGGCGTTCGGGCCAGCGGCGGGCCAGCAGAAAGGGCCCCTGACCCGCAGGTCAGAAGCCCTTCGCTCGCCACCCCAAATGTACGCTGCGGACTGCCGGATGTCAGTGCGGGCGCCTACTCTGGGAGGGTCCCATCAGCGCTCGTTGGCTGCGACGCTGCACTCGGCCGCTGCTCTGGCACAGAACCCGGAGCAGGGGCCGTTCCATGCTCCCGCCGTGCTCGGGGCACGGCCGCTGCGGCCGCCTCGGTCAGCTCGTCCTCGTACTCCTCGAACAGCTCCATGTAGGTGTCCGAGGTGAGGGTGATCGTGGAATGCCTCAGCTTCACCTTGGCATCGTGGAGGTCGCCGCCGCCAGCCTTCACCAGCGCGGCAGCACCGTGGCGGAGATCGCGCAGGTTGATGGGCGGCAGGCCGGCCCCGTCGGCGATGCGGCGGAACGCAGTACTGACCGTGTCCGGGTGCAGCCACGCGCCGTCCTCCTGGACGAACATCTTCCCGGTGTCCGCCCAGTCCGCCGTCTTCTTGCCCTGCTCGCGGTCCGCCGCAGCCTTCGCGTTCCACGCAGCCCGCTCGCGCTGCTGGCGTTCCTGGTGCTCTATGAGGACGCGGACGGTCCCGGCATCGACCTTGACCACGCCGATCGAGCCGTCCGTCTTGGGCTCGGTCTCGATTGGCGTCCAGCCGTCGACCACGATCTCGGCAGACACGCGGATTTCTTTCCGAGTCGCCGAGAAGTCCGACCACCCCTGACCGACTCCCTCACCGCGGCGCAGGCCATGATGGGCGACCAGGTGGAAAAAGGCGTACAGCCGGTCCGCCATCGCCGCGTCCAGGAAGGCACCGAGCTGCGCGGGCGTCCACACCATGACAGGGCTCGGCCGGACTCCAGTCTCCCGCCAGCGTGCGACTCGCTCGTCAGTCCAGAGGAGACCCTTGGGTCGGGCAGCCGAAGCCAGTTCAACGTGGGAGGCAGCGTTGAAGGTGATGAGCTGCGCGCCGATCGCCTTGTTCAGCGCCATGCGTAGCGTCCGTCGGATCGCCTGCTTGGTGGCTGGTCCGGTGATACGGCGGTACGGCGGCAACTCGGCGAGCTTCGCCCGCTCGGCGGCCAGGCGCTCGCGCTCCCTCGTCGGCGGTCGTCCCGGCCGGGGCCAGGTGGCACGCGCCATCTGCTCCCGGCGAGCAGCGTTCTCGGCGCGGACGGTGTCGTTGCGGTCATCGATGGCGTTGAACATGTCCTGGCAGTGGCCGACGCTCAGCCGGTCCAGCCGTAGGTGCCCAAGCGCCGGACCGAGGTGCACACGGATGTGGCTCCCATAGCTGTTGTTCGTGGTGGGCCGGGTCTTCTTGTTGGCCATGACGTGGTCGAGCCAGTCGCCGACGGTAGTGCTGCCGTCCAGCGGGACGCCGACCCCCAACTTGCGGGAGACATCAGCGATCTCGGGGAGGTCCGCGCGGCGGGCGTTGATGTCGGCGAGGAAGTCGCCGATCCGCTGCGCCTCGGTCTCGTCACCGGCGAGGTCCAGGATGGACTGGAGTCGGGTGAGGTCTGCCTGCGCATCGGTGACCAGCTTGTAGCCGGTTCGACGGAAGGTTCGCCGCGTCCCGGTCTCGCTGGGTGGCAGCTCCTGGCGGACTGCGGGGGCACCGTGGTTCTTGCGTGTCAGCTTGGGGCACTTCTGGCCCAGCAGCTTGCCATCCGGAGCGCGGCACTCGCAGCGCTTGAAGACGCTTCCGGCGCGGCGTGATGCGGGCATGGGTGCCCCTCCTGTTGTGCAACGTGAGCAAATGGCGCGGCGGATCGGCGGGCCAGCGGGCGGGAGAGGACGCCCAGGGCCACCGTGTCCGCAGCAGCGATGTGGCTACTCTGGCCGCTGTTCGGGCGGCTTATGAATCTGGCCTACATGAAGCACTCCTGTCTGAACCGCCCAGTTGAGCACGCGGTTGAGGTCGCTGAGGATCTCGTCCACCTTCGCCTCCGGGCGCACTCCGAGGGCCAGGCCCTCGGGAGTGCTGATTGGCGTGATCCCCTCCCCTTCAGGCAGGTCGTCGCTGGCGAAGAACCAGACGCGTGGCGCCATCTGCCCTCCCTCATCTTCCGCTCAAGCGTTCGAATTAAAGCGCGGACCAGCGAACCTGCACCGCCGAACCTCGGCCATGATCGCACCGTGCGTCACAAATCTCTACGGCCTGCTTTCAATCATCACTCAGAGTGAAACGCTGGGGGGTGGCTGGATTAGACATCCCCGCTCTCCGGCGGCACAAGCGTGTCGATCAATCGCAGCAGCCGATCGCGCTGTTCGGCGGGAAGCTGGTCCAACTTCCTTACGTATGCGGTGGCTTCACCCGATCCGCTCCGTAGGGGATCGACGCCATGGAACTGACTGCCGGCCGCATCTTGGAGTCGCTCCAGCGGGAGCCAGGTTGCGGCGGCAAGAGCCTTCAGTTCCTCATAAACGGGGGGCGTGACCCGCTCTCCCTTCTCCAGGCGGTAGATGTAGCCGCGCGTGACCCGCGTTCCACTGTCCTGGTCTACCGCCTTCGCGGCGAAGGTATCCAAGCTCTCCCCCAACTCGGCGCGGCGCGCCCGGATCAGGTCGCCGAGTTGGGTTCGACGTTCAGGGCTGCTCACTGTCTCACTCCGCGTTCCATCCTTGGCCGCCATGGCAATCATCCTGCCACTCCTGTGGTTTCAGTCATTCAAAGCCTGTTCAAGGGTTTCCCCCATCGCTGAGGCTTACGGGCTGGTCAGTCCCTCTGTTCATTCATCGCGCTGAACGGATTGTTCAGCAGGTTGGGTGAGCGCGCCAGGTGGCGTTGCGTCATTGGCCGGTTACAGGCGCGCGCCCCCGTCTCATTCAACAAGCTAGACATTCTGTTCAACCCATGGAATGCTGCACTCACCTCGTTCAGCGAGATGAATGATCTATTCCATGAGGTGAACGTGAGCCACGAGAGCAGCACCCCGCCCACCATGTGGGCCGTCGCCAGCAGCGACCGACTAAAGATGCTGATGGAGCGCACGGGCACCGGTGAGTCCATCACCAGCAGGGCCCTCGCCGACGCAGCCGGAATCGCGCACGGAACGGTCGGCGCGCTCATGGCCGGCACCCAGCGCGCCGTCCCGGAGGACAAGGCCAAGGCCATCTGTGCCGCAATCGGCGTCGACCTCCTCGTCTTGTTCATCCCCCTGGAGCGCGCCGGCCGGGCCTTCATCCCGTCGCAGGCCACCGCATGACGGCGCCCATGCCCGCACTCACCCCGGAGCAGGTCCTCGCCCTGCCCGCGATGCCCGGTGTCAAGCAGGCGTTCGCCGCGATGAACATTTCTGAGGGGACCGGCTACAAACTGATCAACGACGGCACCTTCCCTGTCGAGGTCATCGAGTTCGGCCGCGCGAAGCGGGTCCGCAAGGCCGACCTGCTGAAGTTCCTCCGCCTCTCGGAGATCAGCCCGGCGGGGGGCGGGTCATGACCGAGCCCCTCACAACCGCAGGTGTCCTCGCCGACATCGAGGCCGCCCGGCTCCTCTCCGGCCCCGACCTTGGCGAGTGCTTGGAAGCACTCGCCAACATCGTGCGAACCACCAGCCACCCGGCCGCCGTACTCGCCTGGGCCATGGACATGTTCGGCCGCGAGACCCTGCGCCACCTCGCCCGGCAGTACCGCATCACCCTGCACGAGACGCGCGCAGAACCGGACGACCAGCCCTCCTCCGTGACCGTCATCTGGGTCACCGGCGGCGCGGGCATCGCCATCATTCCCGCAGGTCAGAAGGTCACTACCACGCTCCTCCAGCTCCGCGAGCACATCACCGAGCGCGACGAGGCGATCCAGGGAGAGCGCCGGTGGCAGGCCGCCGCGCAGGGCGGAGCGGGCGAGTGACCGGCCAGCGGGTCGATGGCGAGCTGGTAGTCGACCTCGTCGGCCGGCGGGCCCGCTACGACTGCCTGCGCCTCGGCTGCCCGCACCCCCGTGAAGGCCCAGTGCACATCGCCGACCAGATCCCTGACCCCGACGACGGGATCAGGCGTATCCGCCGAGGCGTGGCGGGCCTCGCCTCCTGGATCTCCGGCGTCTCTGAACGCCACTTCGCGCAGCACCACGGGAGCACCTCTTGACCGACTCACAGACCTCCGATCTCCGGGCCGCAGCCCGCGAGCTGGATGACGCTGGCCTGTGCGTGCTGTCCATCAAGGCCGACGGCAGCAAGGCGCCAGACGTCCGCAGTTGGACGCCGTACAAGCTCGAACGCTCGACCGCCGAGGACCACGACCAGTGGTTCAGCGGCGACCGCCCCCACGGAATCGCTGTGGTCTACGGTGCCGTCTCGGGTGCGGTGGAAATGCTGGAGTTCGAGGGTCTGGCCATCCGCGAGGGGCTGCTGGACGCTGTCACCGAGATCATGGATGGCTCTGGGCTGGGAGAGCCCTGGGCTGCCGTACTCGGAGGCTGGGCCACCGAGTCACCGTCCGGCGGCCGGCACTATCGCGTCCGTGTCGAGGGCGCCGATGTCCCTGGTAATACGAAGCTCGCCAGCCGCCTCGCCCGTGAAGACGAGTACACCGACGAGGAGCGGCAGCGGCTTCGGGAGAAGCCGGGCACGCGCATCGTCCGGGTCCTGATCGAGACTCGCGGCGAGGGCGGGTACGGGCTGGTCGAACCGTCCGGCGGCACAGTGCACGCTTCCGGGCGCCCGTACGTCCGCCTCGCCGGCGGCCCGGCGAGTATTCCCGTCCTGGACGCCGAGACCATGGCGTCGATCCGGGACGTCTGCCGGATGCTCGACAGGCTGCCACGGCCCGAGCCCGCGAAGGCGGCACCCCGTCCTGCTGTGCCCCGGCAGGACGGAAGTCTGAGGCCGGGCGACGACTTCGAGGCCCGCGCGTCCTGGGAGGACATCCTCCGTGGAGTCTTCCGGCCGCTCACCATCCGCGGCACTGAGACGTACTGGGGGTGGGCCGACGGTGTCGGCGGCGTGAAGGCCACCACCGGCCGAGACGAGCACGACCGCCTGTTCGTCTTCGCCACCGGCAGCGAGTTCACACCCGAGGTTCCGTACAGCAAGTTCGGTGCCTATGCCCTGCTCGACCACGGCGGCGACCACAAGGCGGCGGCCAAGGAACTGGCCCGTCAGAACTACGGCAGCCGCCACCTGGCGCCGGTCGGGGCCCCTCGCCCCGCGTCTGCCCCCGGGCAGCCGGGCCCCGGCGAGGTGCCCGCCGAAGACGACCAGGCCGAGGCGGCGGAGCAGGCCGACACGGGCGACCGGGAGGGCTACGACTACGCCGCCAAGTTCGACCTCCCCGCCACGGTGCGCACCCCGTACGACTACCGGGTCACCAGCCGGGGGGTTCAGGTGCTCAGCACCAGCGGGGAGAACTGGCTGCGTGTCACCTTCGCCCCGCTGGTCATCAGCGCCACTTTCGAGGACCCCGAGGGTGACCAGTACGTCGAACTGTCCTGGATCGATCGCAGCCTGGGGCGGCCACGCCGCATCTCCCGCATCGTCAGCCGCGAGACCGCGAAGCGCGGGCGGAAGCTGATCGAGACGCTGGGCTCGGCCGGCCTGCCCGCGGTCGAGGGCGACGCGCGGGCCGTGGAGAAGTGGCTAGCCGAGTTCGAGGCCGCCAACTTCGGACGCATTCCGTCGGAGCAACTGGCGCGCTGGCTGGGGTGGCAGGACGACGGCACCTTCGTCTCGTCTCCTGAGGACGGCATCAAGGTCGACGTTCCGTTCGAGGAGCAGCGCGGTCCGGCCCGTGCGCACGCCAGGAAGGGGACCCTGGACGGCTGGCGGGACACCGTCGCGCATCTGGCCAGCTACCCCGTGCCTCGCGTGGCCGTGGCGGCCGCCCTGGCCGCGCCCCTGCTGAAGCCTCTGGGCCTGAACTCGTTCACGCTGGACATCTCCAGCCGGTCCACTAAGGGTAAAACGACCGCTCTTCAGTGCGCGCTCAGCGTATGGGCCGACCCCTCCGAGCACGCCTCGGCGATGTCCAACTGGCGCACCACGCTGTACGCGATCGAGAAGCGCCTGAACCTGGTGCGCGGCATCCTGACCGTCTTTGACGAGACCATGGCCGTCACGGACGACACCCTGATTGACGAGGTGCTGTACCAGCTCCCGATGAACCACGGGAAGGCCAGGTCCGGCGGCGCCTTCGGCAACATGCTGCCCTGGGAGACCATCCTCCTGTCGTCCGGTGAGCGGCCGGCGCTCTCCTTCACTACCAGCCAGGGCGCGGCGGCCCGCATCCTCGGGACGACCATCGCTCCGTTCGGTGAGGGAGGCGGGCCTACGGCGGCTGCCGCCCGCGAGGGCGTCCTGGCCAACCACGGTCACGCGGGACCGGAGTTCATCCAGTACATCCTCAGCGGCCTCGCCCAGCCGAACGGCCGGGAGAAGCTGAAGGAGCACCACCGCACGCTGGTGGACGAGTTCCGTGGCAGCGGCGACATGACGAACCGTCGGGCCCCCATGGTCGCCGCTCTGGTCCTCGCCGAGACGCTCGCCTGCCGCACCGGTCTCCTACCGTACGAGCCGCTCGCGCACGACGTGTGGCGCGGTCTGTTCACCGCCCACAACCCGACCGACAACCGGCCCGATATGGCGCTGGACGTCCTGCGGGAGTACGTGGCGGGGCACGCGCACGAGCTGTTCAGCGCGACTCGCGCGGTCCTGAACGAGAAGCCCCCGTACTCCGGTTGGCTCGGCGTCCTGTCCACCAAGGACGGCGTCACTGAGGTCGCGCTCCTCCCCGAGCGGGTACGGAAGATCCTCGCCGACGCCGGGTACTCCCTCGACGCCGTGGTCGGTAGCTGGGTCGACTCCGAGTACCTGAAGACGCTGAAGAGCCAACGGCCTGCGCACCTCGTGCCCCGGCGCTTCGACGGTGTCCGCGCGAAGTGTCTCGCCTTCACGCCCAAGGGCCTCAGCTTCGGCGATGAGGACGAGCTGTCATGACGGCCGCCACCGTGGTGGTACGCACCGACTGCGTACCACCCAGCCGCCCGAGTCTCCGCAGGTCAAAGGAGTTCCGGATGCCTCTTTCGGGGTGGTACGCAGTCGCCCGGAAATGGCACCCCTCAGGTGTGTGCGCATGTGCGTGTGCGTGCGGGCGTGCGCACACGCATCGACCCCTGTCTGTTTCTGCGTACCTGCGTACCACTGTCTCTAGAGAGAGACATAAGAGCAGCTCAGAGCCGCTTTGTGCCCGGTACGTAGCCGGTACGCAGCCGGTACGCAGTGCGTACCGCTCCTCTCCCCCTTCCACCGAATTGAGGTGACCCATGTCCTTCACCCCCCGCCCGTACCAGCTCGACGCCATCGAGGCGCTGCGCAAGGGGTGGGCCGACGGCCGCAACCGCTTGGCCGTCGTCCTCCCCACCGGCGCCGGCAAGACGGTCGTCTTCTCCCACCTGGCCCACCAGATGCTCGACAGCCTCGGCGGACACCGCGTCCTGGTGATCGCTCACCGGGAGGAGCTGATCGAGCAGGCCGCTTCCAAGCTCTTGGCGGTCGACCCCATGCTCCGCGTGGGCATCGTCAAGGCCGCCCGTGACGACCACGCCGACGCCGACGTGATCGTGGCCAGCGTCCAGACCCTGGCCGTGGCCCGCCGGCGCGAGGCCATCCGGGACATCGGCCTGATCATCGTGGACGAGTGCCACCACGCCGCCGCCCGCACGTATATGGATGTGCTCAGGCACTTCGGAGCCTGGGACGGCGTCCCGGTCGCGGGCTTCACCGCCACCATGACCCGCACAGACGGCGGCCTCGCCGAGGTCTGGCAGGACGTCGTCTTCCGCCTGGACATCCTCGACATGATCAGCGACGGCTACCTGTGCGACGTCCGCGGCAAGCGCGTCACGGTCGACACCCTGGACCTGAACAAGGTGAAGACCCGGGGCGGCGACCTTATGGACGGCCAGCTCGGCAAGGCGCTGGAGGAGTCTGGCGCGCTGGACGCCATCGCCAAGGCGTACCTGGAGCACGCGGCCAACCGGCCCGGTGTCGTCTTCACCCCGACCGTGGCAACCGCGCAGGCCGCTGCGGACGCGCTCCAGCGGGTCGGCATCACGGCGGCGCCGGTCTGGGGCGACATGGGCCGTGATGAACGCAAGGCGACGCTCGCCCGGTACACCGCCGGTGAGGTCCAGGTTCTCACCAACTGCATGGTGCTCACCGAGGGGTTCGACGCCCCCCACACGTCCTGCGCCGTCATCGCTCGGCCTACCAAGTCGCCTGGCCTGTACGTGCAGATGGTCGGCCGCGCGCTTCGGCCGGCGCCGGGTAAGGCGGACGCCCTGGTGCTCGACGTCCTGGGCGCGTCAACCCGGCACAAGCTCGCCAGCATGGTCGACCTGACCGAGCGCGAGATCGGCGAGGAGACCAAGGGCCGGAGCCTGCGCGAGGTTGCTGAGGAGGCCACGGCCGCCGAGGAGCGCCGCCAGCTCGCCGCGCGGGTCGAGGTCGAGGAGATCTCGTTGTTCGGCTCCAGCCAGATCCGGTGGCTCAGGACGACCGCCGGGACCTGGTTCATCCGCCTCACCCCGCAGGCGTTTCTGTTCCTGGTCCGGGACGCCGAGACCCGCCTGTACCGGATGCGCCGCTGGACGGACGGGGCTGGCGTCCAGCCGCCGCGCGACGACACCGCACGGCCGCTGCCGGACGCACTCGCCTGGCTGGAGCAGCAGGCCAAGGTGCTCGGCGGGTCAGGGGCGTTTGTCTCCAAGGCGTCCCGCTGGCGGGCCGGCCAGCCCAGCCCGAAGCAGGTGGGTCTCTGCCGCCGCCTCGGTATCGCGGTGCCGCGCGGCGCCAGCTCCGGCGATGTCGCCGACCTCATCGACCAGGACCGCGTCAGCCGGGTCCTGGGCCAGCTCATCACCACTGCCTGACGGTCCGGGCCTGTCGCTATCAGGCCCGGACCGCCCGCCCATCACATCACGGAGGAATCTATGACCGACCGTTCGGCTCTTCGTTCAGTCAGCTGCGGCAACCAGGCGGTGCGCTCATGAAGGTTCGGGCAGACATCGCCGAGCTGCTGTACGCCGGCCTCTCCGACAGCGCCATCGCCCGTCAACTCGGCGTCGACCGAGCGGCAGCCGTGGCCCCGGCCCGTGCGGCCCTCAGGCTACCGAAGGCCAAGCCCGGCCCGAAGGCGTACGCCAGCGCGGAAGACCTGTTCTGGCGCCGCGTCAAACCGACGGACGACGGTCACATGGAGTGGACGGGTTTCCACGTCGGCCGGACTCCGGCCATGCGCCACGGTGGCAGAAACCTGACGGCCTGCTCGATCGCCTACCGCATCGCCAACGGCCGCCCCGCTAAAGGGCAGGCGCGGCCGTCCTGTGGGCGCGACCACTGCGTGATGCCGGGCCATCACGCCGACCAGGCCGACCGGGCCCACGCCCGAGCCCGCTCGAAGGTCATCCAGGCGTGGGCGGGGGGGCTACGGCGGGCCGGCCGGGCACTGGAGCGCGAGCGGGAGAAGCGCGTGGACGCCCTGTATGCGCAGATCTTCGGGACGCCCGAGTGACCGCCCGCCCGCGCTGTACGGCCGGCCATTTCCTGCCCGCTGGTGTCCGGCCGGGCGCTGCCTACGAGCACGCCCGCCCGGCCGGGGCCCGCTACTGGCCGGACATGTGGGGGCAGGGCCTGGCCCGCCGCCACACCACCCGTATCCGCACCGTCCACCTCACCGGGAGCTACCTGTGACCAAGCTGCACCTCGTCATCAACACCCCCGAGCCCGGCGGCTGGAACGGACGCCTCGACGTCGGCGAAGCCCTCGAAGCCGCCCACTGGACGACCGACCCGACGTCCGGAGCCCTCCGCCACCCGTCCGGCGCCGTCTGGGTCGTGGTCAACGACGCCGACGACTCCGGCCTCGACCTGCCCAACGGCACCGTCATCGAGTTCCCCGGCAGCACCCCCACCGTCGTCATCGTCGCCGCCTGCCTCGCCGCGGCCGCCACCCCGGCGGTGTCCCGGTGACCGCCCCGTTCCCCGGCCTCCGCCCGGCCTACGTGGCCGGCGCCGTCTTCCTCACCGCCCTCGCCTACACCTCCGTCCAGCACGGTGCGCACGGGTATGCGGCCGCCTTGTGCTGCACGGCCGCCCTGCTGCTGACCGCCGCCCGCCGGGAGACCCTCGCCGCCCGGCAGGCCCGGACGGTCGCGGTGCGCGCCGAGCGTGCCGCCCGCGCCCGCGCCCGCGCGCTCGCCGACGACCAGCAGCTCGCCGACGTGTACGCGCGCGGCTGGCTGGACCTACACGCCTCCTGCTGCCTGACCGCCTGGCACACCGGCGGCACCGACCACGACACCCGTCACTGCACCCGGAAGGACACCAACCGATGACCGAGCAGCGGTACACCGCCGACACCATCACCGACGACGCCCTGGACGCGCTGTACGCCGAACTCGTCGCCCTGGGCGAGGAACTGGGCGGCCGCAACGAGGAGGCGCGGGAACGCTGGGTGCGCAAGCAGGAGGAGCAGCTCGGCATCAAGTGGGCCGACTTCCGTGCGGGCAACTGGCAGATGGACCTGGCGGCCGGCCGGGACTTCGCCGCCGCCTACGTGGCCGCCGCCAGCGCCCTCCTCGGTGACGCCCCGAACTACAGCGAGACCCGCCTGGAGTTCGACGTGAAGATCGCCGAGTCCCCCGAGACGTACACGCTGGTCGTGCAGCGGCACGGGCCTGGTGTGCTCACCCCACACGAGGCCCGGCAGCGCGCCGAGGCCGAGCGTGACCGCTACCGCGCGGCGTGGCAGTCCGCCCGAGAGCGAGCGCAGGCTCACCACGACGGCACCCTCCGGCTCGTCGCCGACCGGGAGACCTACCAGCGCTGGCTGAAGGAGGCCGAGGCCGAGGTGGGGCAGTGGCGGGCGACCTTCGGCCGTGACGCCCTCCCCGGAGCGCTCCGCCGCCTGGAGGGCGCCGAGACCGTCATCGAGCGGGTGCGCGTCATCGGCCGCCGCCTCGCTGCGCACGCCGCAGGCTTCCAGGACGTTCTGGACGAGAGCGACCACGGTCCGTGGGGCAAGACGGTCGGCGCCGACATTGCCGAGCTGACCGCCACCCTCGACGGCACCGCGCAGCCCACCGCCGCGAAGGAGCGCTGATGGCCTCCCCCTGGACCTGGTACGGCGACTGCCCCAAGTGCGGTCGGGCCGTGGCCCTCGTCAACCCCCGTCACGGCGACGGGTCCACCCGTCACACCCGCTGGCACAAGAACAGCCAGGGCGACTGGTGCCGCGCCGAAGTCGAGGCCGGATGGCGCCGCACCCGCGAACAGCAGCCCACCCAGTAGCAGCACCGGCCGCCCGCAGGGAGCGCGGGCGGCCGGGCCAGCCCCACAGTCCCACACCGCCCGACACGAAAGGCACAAGCATGACCACGCTCGCCACCCTCCTGGACACCGGCCTCGGCTGGCTCTTCGACACTGTCCAGCCCGGCGACTGCCACCAGCACCACCTCGGCATCGTGCTCCACCTGCCCGAGGCGAACCGTTGGTACGGCTTCATCCCGGAGGGCACGCGCGCCCTGCCCGTCGTCTCCGTGGCCGTTACCAAGGTCGACTGGATCGACGACGGACCTCTCCAGGTCCCGGCCAACCCGCTCCGCCCTGACGAGCTGCCCGCCCTCGCCGGGGAGCTGCGCGACCGCGGCTTCGAGTCGTTCGGAACCTGGAACGGCCACCCCGGGGCCACCGGAAGCGTTGGTCTCATCCGGCCCGCGCACCCCACCCTCGTCGGCGCAGTCGACCGCTATCGCCGCGGCTGCATCACCCACCCGAAGCAGTCCGTGTTCTGCGACTGCGAGGACTGGCGAGCCGAAGCCGCCCGCGCCAACGACCCCACGCGCTCCACCGCCTGAGCGTACGACTCTGGCCGCCCGCGATCTCACCGCGGGCGGCCGGCCAGCCCCCACAGTCCCACACCGATGGAGAACGATCGTGAGCACCTGCGAGCTGTGCGACAGCGAGACCGGTAGCCGGTACCTGTGCACCCGCCACCGTGACCGGCTCGGCGAGCAGCTCGCCGCGCTCCCCGCCCTGTACGCCGAAGTCGGCGAGTACCTCGTCCCCCGGCAGACCGGATGGGGCGACCTCGTCGCCACCCGCGCAGCCGCCGGCCCCCGGTCCCCGATCAACGAGGACGTGCTCGACACGGTCAACTGGGGGCGGGCCACCGAGGTCATCAGCTCCTGGCGCACGGACATCCGCCGCGTGCGCTGGCCGCACCGGAAGGGGGCGCCCGCCGCCCGCCTGGACGCCGACTGCGCATGGCTGGTGCGCGAGCTGGACTGGATCGCCGGGAACTACCTCGCCGCCGGCGACCTCGCCCGCGAGGTGTGGACGCTCTACACGCAGGCACGCTCGGTCGTGGGCGACCCCGAGCCCCGCGTGCAGCGGCTCGGCTACTGCGTGGCCACCGTGGACGACCAGGGCACCGTGTGCGACGCCGTGCTCAAGCGCCTGCCCGGCGAGCCGGTGCGCTGCCGCTGGTGCTCGACGGAGTACCGGACCGAGACCGATCTGCTGCTGCTCCGGCACTACCAGCCGGAAGAAGTCGCGTGACGAGGCGGGCCCCGGCTGCGTCGGCCCACGTGAGCAGCGAGTCGAGGAACGGACGGGTGAAGGAGCGGACCGCTGGCAGGCCGAGGTGCCGGCGGACCGCCTCATCCACCCCGCAGGGTCCGCAGATCCGCAGCTCGCACACCCGGGACACCGCGCCCGTATCCCCCGCGAAGGCGGCCAGCGGGCCGGCGCATCTCGGGCACTGCTCGGCGGTCAGCGGCACGTGGCACCCCTTGGTCGGTGAGCTGATCACTGCCCAACGAGCGGGTAAGCGGCGGGTGTCGGAGCGAACAGCCCGAACCCCTTGCCCGTGGCACTAGTGTCACGCTAAGGTATGTGACGTGCCATCAACCGATTGGCGCGAGCGAGTTGCGGCCGAAGACCGTGAGCAGAAGCGACTGCTGAACCTGATCTCAGACAGTGCCCGAAGGCGAGCGGCAGCGCTCGAAGACGGAGTACGCGAGCTGAAGACCAGAGAGGCGGTCGCCGAGGATCTCGGTCTCGACTCCAGCGCAGTACGAAGATCCATCCTTCGGTACGGCACGGGCACCCTACGCCCAGGTCGGACCCCGACCACAACCGAATAGCCCGGAAAGCGGGCAGCCCCCGGCAAGCCGACCCTACCGGCCGCCGGGGACCACCACTTGATCAAGAGGAGTACAGCCTCATGACCCAGCGGAACCTTAGCGCGCCCAAGAGCGCGCAGGTCACCCACCCGACCCGCAGGCTCATCGCTGCGGGCATCATCCGCCGCACCCCGGCCAACGCGGCCGCCGCCCAGCAGCACCGGCTCGCGCAGCTGCACCGGGCCTGCCAGCGGGACTACGCGGACGCCACCCCCGCCCGCACCGGCCAGACCCACCGCACGCCCAGCCTCTACGGCACCGCGGCGGTGACCCGGTGAGCGCCAACCTGACCGACCCGGTCCGTGACTTCCTCGCCGCCATCAGCGAGGTGCTCACACTGCCCGAACCGGCCGCCACCCTGGGCGACCTGATCAAGTTCAAGTCCGAGGTGGACACGCGGACCCACCGTGTGCAGCTCGCCATCCGCGACCTGCTCGACGGGAGCAGCGACGACCTGGCATGGGAGGCCGGCTACCTGCGCCGTCACGCTGGCCTCCCGGTCCGCTACCGGACGCCCGAGCAGCACCTCACCGAGGTGCGGGCCCTCGCGCGAGGTGAGGGCCAGTGAACGCGCTCACCTGGGCCCAGGCCCACCCCGCACCGGCCGCCGGAGCCGTCGCCCTGGCCCTGGTCGTCACCCTGCTGCTGGCCCGCGCCGGCCGCCGTGCCGTCGGTCGCACCCCGGCCGCTGTGGTCGTGGCCTCGGTCGGCGCCATCGCCTGCACCGCCTACTCCGGCGACACCTCCTGGCGGTTCGCCGCACACCGCCTCGGGATGACCTCCCACGGCGAGCGCTCCGCCCTGTTCCTCGCCGCCGAGCTGGGCTTGTTCGCCTGCGCTCTCATGGCCCGGCAGAACCTCCGTGAACGCGGAGCCCCCGGCACGCCCGGCCTCCTCGTCTGGTTCATCACCGGCGTGCAGGTCATCCCGGCCTACTCCGAGTCCGGCATCGTCGGCGGCACGGTCCGTGCGGTCGTCGGCCCCGTCATGGCCGCGCTGCTCTGGCACCTCGCCATGGGCATCGAACTCCGGCACCGCCAGCCCGGCGCCCTCACCAACTCCCTGCCCGCCCTGCTGGCTCGCGAGCTGCGGGAGCGTCTGCTGTCTCGGCTCGGGCTCGCCGTCCGCGACCGCACCGCCGAACAGATCACCCGCGACCGATGGACCGTGAAGGCCGTCGACCTCGCCGCCAAGCTCGCTGACATGGGCCCGGAGCAGCGCGGCCGGGCCCGCACCGCCCGCCGCCTTTCCGTCGCCGTCGGCAAGGCACAGGCCGGCGCGAGCGAGGAGCAGCGGACCAAGCTCCTGGACCTGCTCGCCGCCCGCCGGCACTCCGCCGCGCTCGCCACCATCGACCTCGCCTCCCCGTGGCAGGACACTCCCGAGGACACCCAGGACACCGAGGACGCGCCCCCGTCCGCGAGCGTCCCGCCGTTTCCACGGCCCGTCCCTCCAGGTGCCCGGCTGCTGCCGATCGTCGCCCGCCCGGCCCCGGCGCCCGAGCCGGAGGCAGACACCGAGGACGCGGCCGAGGACAGCGAGGACGACCCGGACGCACCCCCGCCCGAGCCGCCCCTCATGACCACCGCCGACGTAGCCGACCACTACGGCCTCAAGCCGTCCTCGGTCCGCAACTGGGTCGCCGCCGGACGCATCCCCGTCCACTCCAAGGACGCCGCCGGACGCAACTTCTTCCACCCCGACCAGCTCCCCGACTTCCAGGTTGGAGTCCCAGCATGAAGGCCATCCTCTTCGGCTCCCTGTTCGCCGTGCTGCTGCTGTGGACGCCCGCGCTGCCGCTCGCCGCCACCGCCCTGGCCCACCTCGCCCAGCCCGCCGTCATCGCGTTCGTCGCCGGCCTCGCCGTCCGGCCCGCGCTCGGCCGCCAGGTGCGGGGGTGGACGGCATGAGCGACGCCCTCAACAAGGCCGAGGCCGCCGTCACTGAGGCGTCCGAGAACACGGCCGCCGTACAGCTCGCGCTCGCTGCGGTCGAGCTGGCCAAGACCGCGGCCGCCCAGCAGCAGACCGCCCTGCCCGCCCCGCGCCCCGCCGCCCGGCCCGTCGGCCTGTACGTCGCCGCCGGCATCGGCGGAGCCGTCGCCCTCACCGCCCTCGCCATGGCCGCCGCGCTCCTCGCGGTCGCCGTCGCGGTCGGCGCGGTCTGCGCCACCGTCTGCCTGCTCGTCCTGCGCTCCATCTTGCAGGACATGCAGGCCGGCCGCCGCAAGTGACCCGGCGCCGGCCGCCCGGCAGGACCACGGTCCGCGTCCTGGTCCTGCTCGGCCTCACCCTCACCCTGACCAGCCTGTACATCGTCATTCACTGAACCGAGAGGAGCCCGTCATGGGCCAGTCCAACAGCACCGGCGACTACGAGCAGAAGCACACCGCGTGGCGCGAGGCCAGGCGGGACCTGGACGCCGCCCGCAGCAAGGAACGCTACAGCGTGGACCCCGCCGTCAACCAGGACCGCGGCGCCGAGCAGGCCGCCGTCCGAGCGGAGATCCGCAAGGCCGAGCAGGCCGAGCAGACGGCACGCGCGGCCCTGCGCTTCCCCTGGGAGCGCTGACCATGGCCAGCGACCCGTTCGCCCAGCTCGCCCCCTACACGCTGGGGGAGACGGCCCGCATGGTCGGCCTCGGCGTCCGCATCACCCGCCGCCAGGCCAAGGGCAAGCCCACCGCCCGGCTGGAAGCCCGCGCCGACCGCATCCAGGCCGAGGCCGAGGACCGCACGGCCAAGGCCCGCCGCAAGAAGTAGCCACGCCACGGGGCGGCCGTCACCCGGCCAAGGACTGCCGGCCGTCCCGTGCCCCCGGCACCCAGACGAGCAACCGGAGACGCACAGCATGACCCTCAGCCTGATCAAACCGACAGAGGACACCCAGGACACCCCCGCGTCCCCGCCGTCCTCCGCCCACCCCGAACGGCGCCGCGCCCGCTACCAGCGCATCGCCCGCGCCGCCCTCCAGGACGACCGCGTTCGCACCGCGGGACGCCTCACCGTCCGCCACGCCTCCTACACCCTCGGCGGCGTCCGCACCCTCGGACGCCGCACCTGGGACTCCCGCACCAGCTCCCGCTACGAGCGCATGATCCGCGCCGCCGAAGCCGCCGGCCTCCTCGAAGAGGTCAAGGAGTGGGAGGCCAGGTCCGCCCAGTTCCAGGCCGCCCGGCACAAGCGGCGCATGGACCTCCTCCAGCTCGCCCTCAACGCGCCCAAGGCCATCGCCTCCGGCGCCGTCGCAGGCGGCGGCATCCTCCTCCTCCTCGGCCTGCTGCTCGCCTGGGGCACCGGCGACGTCCACGACGTCTTCACGCCCACCAAAACCGTCGTGGACCTGGTGCGCACCGTCGCGTTCATCGCGGGCGTCGTCTGGGGGCCGTTCCTCGCCGCCGCCCCCTGGATCGGGCTCGCCGCCTGCTGGGCTGTTGGCCGGCACCGCCACACCGCACCCCAGTGGGCGCTCCCCGCCAACGCCCGCACCTTCGGCGACGCCATCACCCCCTCCAGCGTCGTCGTCGCCTTCCGCGACCTCGGCATCTCCGCCCTCCGCAAGGCCATCGAAGGCATGGGCGACGTCGGCGCCGCCATGCTGTCCGGCATCAAGATCGCCGGATGCGGTGTCGAGGTCGACGTCACCCTGCCCTCCGGCGTCTCCACCGAAGAAGTGCAGGCCAAGCGACGCAAGCTCGCCGAGAACCTCAACCGGCACGAGCACGAAGTGTTCATCACCATCCCCCCGGCGCCGCGCACCGTCCGGCTGTGGATCGCCGACTCCGGCGCCCTGGACGAGCCCATCGGCCCGTCCCCGCTGATGCTGGACGAGGACGCCACCGCCGACTACTACACCGGCAGCGCACCGTGGGGACAGAACCTGCGAGGCGACGCCGTCGGCGTCTCCGTCATGCAGCGCCACATGCTGCTCACCGGCCTGTCCAACCAGGGCAAGACCGCAGGTCTGCGCGCCATCGCCCTCTGGCTCGCCCTCGATGACACCGTCGACTTCTACATCGCCGACCTCAAGGGCGTCGGTGACTGGCGGCCCTTCGACGGCCTCGCCCAGGTCCTCATCCAGGGACCCACCGACGACCACGTAGCCCAGGCCGTCGACATGGTCGAGTGGGGCGTGGACGAGATGCAGAAGCGCATCGCCCTGCTGGAGCAGTCCGGTGCCACCGACGGCGTCACCCGCGAGATGGCCCGCACCGACCCCCGCTTCCGCCCCGTCGTTCTCATCGTGGACGAAGCCCAGGTCGCCTACGGCTGCGGCGCCAAGGACGAGGAGAACCGGCCCTACGGCGGCTCCAGGTCCACCAGCCGCTACTTCATGGCCGTCAAGCGCATCCACGACCAGGGCCGCGCCGTCAACGTCACCATCTGGGAAGGCACCCAGGACCCCACCGACGAGAACCTGCCCAAGCGGTCCCGCGAGGGCAACCACATCCGCGGCTCCCTTGCCCTCGGCACCGAGTCCCAGGCCAAGATGGCCCTCGGCGAAGCCCCCGTCGACGCCGGCGCCGCCCCGCACAAACTGCGCCGCGGCCTCGACAAGGGCACGTTCGTCGTCGCCGGTGAAGGAATCCCCATGGAGGCCGGGCAGGCGTCCGTCACCGTCCGCACCCACTTCATCAGCGGCGAGGACGCCGTCACCCTCACCGACCGGGCCAAGGCCCGCCGCAACAACGTCGCCACCGTTCACCAGCTCGAAGTCGCCAAGCCCATCGACCACCTCGCCGACCTCGCCGCCGTCGTCGGCCGGGACCGCAGGGTCCGCACCACCGAGATCCTGCACCGGCTCAAGGCCCGCGATCACGCCGTGTACGAGCACTGGACCGGCGCCCGCCTCAAGGCACTGCTCGCCGAGTACGGCGAGGAGCCCGGCACCCTCGACGGCTACCCCGTCGTCCGGCTGGAGAGCGTCGAACGCGCGCTGGAGCGGCGGGCGACGGAGCTAGCAGAGGCTCAGTGATGCGGCAGTGGGCAGTGACTTTCCACTCCGGAGATCACTGCCCCACCCCACTGTCCTTGACCAGCAGAAACAGCGCACAAGTGAGGCAGTGAGTCGAGGCAGAGTGTGCGCCGGATGACCTTCGGATCGGGCGCCCGCGCAGGTGCCACAAGGTCACTCACTGCGGGCATCATGGGGCCATGGAGTCGCAGATCATCCGGCCCGGCCACCTCACGGCCCACCAGACCGCAGGCGCCCTCGGCATCAGCCTGGCCGGCGTCCGGCAGCTCGTCCGCCGCGGCCAGCTCACCCGCTCCGGCGGCACCGAGCGGCAACCCTGGTACCCCGCCGCCGACGTCACCGCGCTGGTGCTCAAGCGCCAGACACGCGCTGCCGCTTGACCGCAGGTCAGCGACGTGTCACGATCCCGGTGTACAACTGTGCCCACAGACACCGAGGCCCCGCCCACCCGGCGGGGCCTTCGTCATGCCCGGAGGCATCATGCCCGCCAAGGTCCAGGCGCCCCGGAGCGCCGCCGAAGCCGCCCACCTCCTCGCCAGGCAGGGCAAGCACGTCCACATCGTCAGCGAGGGCCAAGGCATCTGCCTCAAGCAGGTATGCGACCTCCTGCCCGTACTGCCCATCTGGTGCGATGGCCACTGACCGGAGCGAGCTGACCAGCTACGAGTACCGGCAGATGCGCGCCCGGCTCCTCGCCGAGACGGACGTGTGCGTCGTCTGCGGCCACGCCAGCGCCGACGCCATCGACCACGTCATACCGGTCAGCAAGGGCGGCGCACGGCTGGACCCCGCGAATCTCGCGCCCATCCACGGCGTGGCCGGCTGCCCGGTGTGCCTGCGCAAGTGCAACAGCGAGAAGGGCGACCGGCCGCTCGCCGACGTCGTCCAGCTCGTGACGAGCGTCGACTGGTTCGCCGGACCGTAGGGAGAGCGCCATGGTGCACCTCGGCCCGCTAGCGAGGAGCGACGGGGACACCGTGGCCGCCAGCCTGGTCGACGCGCTCACGGACTGGGACATGATCGCCTGCACTCCGAGCTGTGCCCGCCCGTGGCGCCGCTGGCGCTGGCAGGCGCCGCGCGTATGGACCTGCCCCGGATGCCGCACGTGGTGGACGGCCGAGGGCCGCAAGTGGGTCGAGGTGCTCAGCCCGTCGCAGGTCAGGCGCTTGGAGGCCGAGCTAGGTCTGACAGACGGCCGGACTTTTTAGAAATCGGACATATCGCAACCCCGCGCCCAGCTTTTATTTTTCTCCCCCCGGGCCAATGACAGCCGGATGATCATGGAAGGGGGGTCGGCATGGGCGCCGTCGAGGATGCCGTGCGGAGCGACATCGAGCAGCTCGGAGACCTGGTCGGCGTCGAGCCGTCGCTGACCGAGCTGGCCTTCGCGCTGGCCGGCCGCATCGACGCCGCACGGACCGGTGAGTGCGAGAACTGCGGTGAGCCGGTCGCCCAGGATGACCGGCTGCTCCCCCAGTTGGCCCGCGAGCTGCGGCAGACGCTCGCCCAGATCCTGGAGGGACGGGCGCCGGACGATGACGACGACCTCGGAGACCTGGGCTCCCCCGAGTAGCTTCGCCGAGGATCTGTTCGACCGGTACGGCCTGACCTGTCCTCCGCGCTGGGGCACTCCTCGCCACCCGGACCGGCCCTCGCTCGGGCCGAAGCTGTGGAAGGTCATGACCAAGCTCGGCGCCCCGCCGATGCCCTGGCAGAAGTACGTGTCCGACGTCGCCCTGGAGCTGGACCCGGTCACCGGCAAGTTCGCGCACCGCGAGGTCGGGCTGTCCGTCTCCCGGCAGCAGGGCAAGACCGAACTCACGCTGGGCGCGCAGGTGCACCGGGCGATGGCCTGGCCCCGGCAGAACATCGTGTACGCCGCCCAGACGAGGGGCATGGCCCGGCAGCGCTGGGAGGACGAGTTCTGGGAGAAGATCTCCAGCTCCGACCTGGCCAAGTACGCCCGCATCCGGAAGAGCAACGGCAACGAGGCGATCCTGTTCCCCGGCAAGCGCTCGCGGATGGGCATCACGGCGAACACCGAGAAGGCCGGCCACGGGCCGCCGCTGGACCTGGGCTTCATTGACGAGGCGTTCGCGCATGAGGACGACCGGCTGGAGCAGGCGTTCTCCCCGGCGATGCTGACCCGGGCCATGGCACAGCTGTGGTGGGCGTCGGCCGGCGGTACCACCAAGAGCGTGTGGCTGAACAAGAAGCGGGAGAAGGGCCGGGAGCTGATCGAGGCCCTGTTCAAGGCGCTCGCCGAGGACGCGGCGGCGGTACGCCCGCGGGCCTGCTACTTCGAGTGGTACGCCCCGGAGGACATGGACCGGGCGGACCCGGCGACGTGGCGGGCGACGCTGCCCGCGCTCGGCTACACGGTGACCGAGGAGGTCATCCAGGCCGAGCTGGAGAAGATGGCGCCGGCCGAGTTCGACCGCGCCTATCTGAACCGCACCCGGAAGCCGACTCCGCCCTCTGACCCGAACGTGCCCAAGGCGGCATGGCCGGGCCTGGTCGATGCGGCCAGCAGGCCGGTGCCGTCCAGCGTCGCGCTGGCGCTGGACGTGTCGCAGGACAGGCAGCGGGCTGCGATCGCCGCGGCGTCACTGCGGGCCGACGGCAAGGTGCACCTGGAGGTCGTGGCGCACCGGCCCGGTACGGACTGGCTGGTGCCCGCTGTGGCGAAGCTGCACAAGCTGTGGAGCCCGGTGGCCGTGGCGGTCGCTTCCGCCGGCGCCCCAGCGGGGTCGCTGATCGCCGACCTGATCGCGGCCGGGATCGACGTACCCGAGGACAAGGACGAACCGCAGCGCGGGGACCTCGCGGTGATGCGGTCGGGTGACATCACCGAGGCGTGCGGCCAGTTCGCGGACGCCCTGAACCAGGGCGCGGTCGTGCACCTGGACCAGGTGCCGTTCACGGCGGCCGTGAACGGTGCCCGCACGCGCCGCAACGGTGACGCCTGGACGCTGGACCGCACCAGCTCGCTGACGGAGATCAGCCCGCTGTGCGCGGCCGTGTTCGCCCGGTGGGCGCTGCTCATCCGGGGGCCGCACGTCCTGGAGGACTACGACCCCCTTGACTCGATCTACTGAAGGAGGGGCCGTGCACGAGCGGACGACGACCGTGCTTGATGCCGCCGGGCTCCTGCTGCTCGCGGGCGGCGCGGGCGCAGGGGCGTACCGGTGGCTGGGCTGGGCGGCGCTCGCGGTGAGCGGCCTGGTGGTGCTGTCCGGGTCCTGGCTGGCAGGCCGTTCGGTGAAGGGCGGTAGGACGTGAGCCTGTTCCGCCGACGGGAGGTGACCGGCCCGATCCCGGAGCAGGGCATCCCGCCCCGGCCTGGCATCGGCGGTGGGGCCACGGCGGTCACCAACGAGACGGCGCTGCGCCACTCTGCGGTGTGGGCCTGCCTGCGCCTGCGCGCCAACCTCATCTCCACCATGCCGGTGGACCTGTACCGCAAGGTGAACGGCATCCAGGTCGAGGTGCCCAAGCCCGCGGTCCTCGTCACACCGGGCGGTGACGAGGTGGAGATGCCGGAGTGGCTGTACAGCTCGCAATTCGACCTCGACCGGTCCGGCAACTCCGTCGGTCTGATCACCGCCCGCGACGGATTGAACCTACCGGCCCGCATCGAGCTGGTCCCGAGCAGCGACGTGTCGGTGCGGGTGCGCAAGGGCAAGAAGCAGTACCGCATCGCGGGGACCCTCTTCGAGCCGGACGAGGTCTGGCACGAGAAGCAGTACACGGTGCCGGGCCTGCCGGTCGGGCTGTCGCCGGTGGCGTATGCCGCGTGGTCGATCAGCGAGTACCTGTCGATCCAGCAGTTCGCCATGGACTGGTTCCGCAACGGCGCCATCCCCTCGGCGCACCTGAAGAACACGTCCAAGACGCTCACGCCCGATCAGGCCGACGGAGCGAAGCAGCGTTTCAAGGCAGCCGTGATGAACCGGGATCTGTTCGTCACCGGCAACGACTGGGAGTACGACATGATCCAGGCCGAGCAGGCGGGCGTGGACTGGATCTCCGCGAAGCAGTTCGGCATCGGCGACATCGCCCGGTTCTTCGACTGCCCCTCCGACCTCATCGACGCTGCCGTGTCCGGCAGTTCGGTGACCTACGCCAACATGACCCAGAGGAACTTGCAGTTCCTCGTCATGTCGCTGGGGCCGGCCGTGTCCCGCCGGGAGCAGGCGCTGAGCCGTCTCTCCTCCCGGCCCAGGTTCGTGAAGCTCAACCGCAACGCGCTGCTGGCGATGGACCCGCAGACCCAGGCGTCGGTGCTGAAGACCCGCATCGACTCCCGGACACTCACCCCCTCGGAGGCTCGCGCGTTCTACGACCAGCCGCCGCTGACCGAGGACCAGAAGGCCGAGTTCGACCGGCTCTTCGGCAAGGGCACCAGCCCGGCGCCCACCACCGCGACCCCGCAACCAGGAGGGACCCCCTCATGACCAGCATGGCGATCCTGCGGCAGCAGGCTGCCCAGGCCCGCGCCGGCGCGGCGGGCTCCACCGCGATGGCCGTGCCCCGCGACCGGCCCGAGTCCCCCGAGATCCGGTTCACCTCGCAGCTGCGCGCGAAGAAGGTGACCCGCGATGACGGCATGGACTGGTACCAGGTCGAGGGCTACGCGAGTGCCTTCGAGCAGGGCTACGAGATGTGGGACATGTTCGGCCCCTACACGGAGATCGTCGCCCAGGGCGCCGCCGACAGGACGCTCGGCGCGGACCCCGAGGTCGTGTTCCGGTTCAACCACGCGGGCACCCCGATGGCCTCCACCCGCAACACACGGCTGGAGCTGTGGGCCGACGACCACGGCCTCGGACAGCGCGCCTGGCTGAACCCCAAGCGGTCCGACGTGCAGCTCCTCGTCCAGGCCATCGAGGACCAGGACGTGCGCGAGCAGTCGTTCATGTTCCGGATCACCTCAGGCCAGTGGTCCCCGGACTACACCGAGTACCGCATCACCGAGTTCGACCTCGAGCGCGGCGACGTCGGTCCGGTCACCTACGGCGCGAACCCCCACACCACGGTCGCCGCCCGCTCCGGCGAGTTCCTCGACCTGATCCCGAACCTGCCCGCGCTGGTGGCACGGGAGGCGTACTCCCGTCTCGCCCAGCGCTCCGACCTGTCGACCGCGCCCGCGCCGCAGACGCCGGCGCCCGCACGGCTGGAGCCCCCGGCTCCGGCCCGTTCCGGCCGGTCGATCTCCATGCTCCGCACTCAGCTCCTGGTCGACAACGGCGAGAGCTGAGCTTTCCCAGACACAGCGCGCTGTCCGGCAGACGCCCGGAAGCTCCGCCCTGTGCCGCCCGGCAGATGACCCGGGTGGGCCGTGGCCCCGCTGTTGCTGCACCCACCACCTCTCATCTGCACGAAGGGACACACCCATGCCCGGAACCATCGACGACCTGATTGCCTCGATCGAGGTCGAGCTGGAGGCCGCGCAGAAGCGGCTGAAGAAGTGCGGCGCCGAGGTCCAGCTCATCCTGGACAAGGCGCAGCAGGACGGCCGTTCCAACCTCACGGCCGAGGAGGACACCCGCGTCGCCGAGCTGTTCGCGGCCCGCGACCAGGCCCGCAACGACATCGCCGGCATCGAGAACAAGCTGGCGACGACGAACAAGCTGAAGGTCGAGGAGCAGGAGCGCGAGGCGAAGCAGAAGGAACAGCGCGCCACTCCGGCCGCGCAGCGCAAGCCCGCCTACGACCAGGTCGCTCGCGTCGGCCAGGAGGAGCGGACCTACCGCAGGGACCTGGACCCGAACGGCAAGAGCTTCCTCATGGACGTCTCCCGCCAGTTCCTGTACCAGGACGTGGAGGCGTCCCACCGCTTGGCGCAGCACATGCGTGAGGAGCGGGTGGAGCGGGCCGAGTACCTTCAGCGGGCCGTCGGCACCGGCGCGTTCGCGGGCCTGACCGTGCCGCAGTACCTGACCGACATGTACGCCCCGGCGACCGCGAACCTGCGCCCCTTCGCGGACGCCTGCAACCGGCACGACCTGCCGGAGTCCGGCATGGCGGTGAACATCTCCCGCATCACCACGCCGACCAGCGCCGGACTCCAGGCGGCGGAGAACACGGCCGTGGCCGAGCAGGACATGGACGACACCCTGCTCACCGTCCCGGTGCAGACCGCGGCCGGGCAGCAGACCGTGTCCCGGCAGGCCATCGACCGCGGCACGGGCATCGAGGACGTCACGATGCAGGACCTGTTCAACCGGGTCGCCACCGTGCTGGACTCCACCCTGATCAACCAGTCCGTCACCGGCCTGTCGGCGATCTCCCAGGCCACCGCCTACACCGACGCCACGCCGACCGGCGCCGAGCTGTACCCGAAGATCCTCGGGGCGGCGGCCGGCGTCGAGCAGGCCCTGCTGGCGATGGGCCGCCCGTCCCACGCGGTCATGCACTCGCGGCGCTGGTACTGGCTGTCCAGCCAGATGGCCTCCGTCTGGCCGATGATCAACTGGTCCAACCTGCCGGTCCAGGCCGCCGGCCAGGCGAACGCCGCCAGCTCCTACAACTCCGGACCGCGCGGTGTCCTGCCCTGCGGGCTGGAGGTCATCGTGGACAACAACGTCCCCACGAACCTCGGTGGCGGCACCAACGAGGACGAGCTGTACGTGGTGCCCAAGGACGAGTGCCACCTGTGGGAGGACGCCAACGCGCCGATGTTCATCCGCGCCGAGCAGGCCAAGGCCGCGTCGCTGGGTGTGCTGCTGGTCGCGTACTCCTACTTCGCCTACACCTTCGGCCGGTACACCAACGGCATGCAGAAGGTCAGCGGCACGGGCATGGCCCAGCCCCAGTTCTGACCCCGTGCGGGGCCCGGCCCGGGTCGGGCCCCGCTGCTCAGCACCCCGGAAGGAGTGAGCCATGGGGCTCAGGAACGTCACGGCCGACGTCGCGCTGCCCTCGGCGGCGCGGGCGGCCGGCACCTACATCAGCGGACCCGTCGCGGCGGCGGGCGCGGCGGCCGACGTGCTGCTGTCCGTGCACTGCACCGCCGCGACCGGGACCACGCCCACGCTGGACGCCTCGCTGGAGGAGTCCGCCGACGGCGCCACGTGGACGGCGGTGCCCGGCAGCGGGATCGTCCAGCTGGCCGGCGCGGGCAACCGCGTCGTCTACGCGGCCGTGAGCAAGAGCTACGTCCGCGTCACGTCCACCGTCGCCGGCACCACGCCGAGCGTCACGTACCGGGCGGCCGTCTGGATCCGCCCCGAGTAGCAGGAGGAACAGCACGATGGCACGAGACGAGAACATGATCGCCGCGCTGAAGCGGGAGCGGGCCAACTACGTGGCGCTGGGCGCCGAGGACCGGGTGGAGCAGGTGGACGCCTCGCTGCGCCACTACGGCTACGACCCGGGCCCGCGCGAGGACGACGGCCCGCAGGGGCGTACCGCCGCACCGCAGCAGCAGACCGCCGACCCGGGCAGCCCGGCCCCGGCGTCCGACGTCCAGGCCGCGGTGAAGAAGCCAGCCGCGAAGAAGCCGGCCGCGCAGCCGTCTGCCGTGCCGCCTGTGCAGTGATGCCCGGTGGCGACGTATGGAACTCTGGCCACGCTGCGCAAACGGATCGGCTCCGAGCCTTCGGACACCAGCCGGGATGAGGATCTGACCAGCGCGCTCGCGGCCGCCTCGCGGTACATCGAACGGGCCACCGGCCGTCGCTTCTGGCTGGACGCGATCGCCGTGGCCCGCACGGTCCGCACCGCCGGCCGGGTGGCGTGCCGGGCGGATGGCGACCTGCTACTGGTCGAGGACATCGGCGACACCGCCGGCATGACCGTGGACGCCGGGGCGCCCGGCTCGTGGACGGCTCTGCACGACTGGGAGACTCAGCCCGACAACGCGCAGGCTGACGGCCGTCCGGTCACCGGCCTGCTGCGCGCCGGGCTGTGGCCTGACCGGATCCGGGTCACCGCACGCTGGGGCTGGCCCGCCGTCCCGGAGGACATCACCGAGGCGTCGCTCATCCAGGCCCAGCGCCTGTACAAGCGCAAGGACAGCCCCGAGGGGATCGTCGGGTCGGCCGAGTGGGGCGTGCGCAACCTGTCCCGCCGGGACCCGGACGTGTGGGCGCTGATCGAACCGTTCATCCTGCCGGGCTTCGGCTGAGAGGAGACACCCCGTGCAGATCTCCGCAGTGCGGGACGCGCTCGCCGACGCCGCCCATGCGGTCGTCCTCCCGGACGGCATGAGCAAGCTGACCTGCTCCGGCTACGTGCCGGACTCGATCCTCGCCCCGCACTTCTTCGTCGCCGAGTACGAGCAGGACTTCGACAAGGCGATGGGCCGCGGCCTGGACGAACTCACCTTCACCTGCCGGGTGCTGGTGGCCCGCGCCGACGACCGCCCCTCCCAGCGCCTCCTGGACAGCATGCTGTCCGGGTCGGGCCCGGCCTCGCTGAAGCAGGCCATCGAGGTGGCCCGCGGGGCGCCCGGCGAGTACGCGCTCGGGGGGCTGGCCCACGACCTGCACGTGATGCGGGTGCAGGGCTACCGCTGGTACGAGCACGCCGGCGCGACCTACGTCGGCGCCGAGCTGTCCATCAAGGTCATCGGAGAAGGGAGCAGTTGATGAGGATCCGCATGCTGGTCGTCATGCCCGAGGGGGCGGCGCGCAACGGCGAGCCCTGGCCCGCCCAGGGCGAGACCTTCGTCGTGCCGGCGGCCGACGGCGCGCACTTCGTCGCCTCCGGTATCGCCGAGGAAGTGGACGACCCCGACGACCAGGACGGCCCGGTGCCCGAGCCCGACCCGGACCCGGAGCACGCCACGGTGGCTGAGGTGCCGGAGCAGCGGGCCCGGCGCCGCAGGAGCGCCGAGCCGGACGAGGAGGGGTGACGTGGGCAAGACAGTCCTGACCAACGTGCGCACCTTCGCGGTCGGTGTGGACCTGACCAGCCAGAGCAACAAGGTCGAGCTGTCCTCGGAGGTCGAGGACAAGGACTCCACCAACTACGCCAGCCAGGGATGGAAGGAAGTCCTGGGCGGGCTGGCCTCCGCCGAGATCTCCGCCGAGGGCCAGTGGGAGGCGGGCGACCCGACCCGTGTCGATGACGCGTCCTGGGCCACGCTCGGCGGTGTCGGCCCCTGGTCCGTCAGCGCCAACAACGGCGCGGCCGTGGGGGATCTGGCCTACTTCACGTCGGCGCTGCGCTCGGACTACAAGCTGGGTGACGAGGTCGGTGAGGTCGCCCCCTGGTCCGGGACCGCCAAGTCGTCCTGGCCGCTGGTGCGCGGGCAGTTCGCCCACCCGCCGGGCCTCGCCCGTACCGCCACCGGCGCGGGCACCGGCATCCAGATCGGGGCCGTCGCCGCCGGCCGCCGTCTGCACGCCGCACTGCACGTGCTATCGGCGTCCGGCACGACACCGAGCCTGACCGCGCGCGTGGAGTCCAGCGTCGACAACACCTTCGCCGCGCCCACGACCCGGCTGACGTTCAACCCGGCCGCCGCCCCAGGCGGGCAGATCCTGCGCACCGCCGGTACGGCCGTCACCGACTCCTGGTGGCGGATCGCCTGGACGATCTCCGGGACCACGCCGTCGTTCCTGTTCGTCGCCGCGCTCGGCATCCAGTAGCCGCAGCGCTCGTCCGTCTCCGCCCGGCCCGGACCAGGGCCGCACCCACGCCCTGGAAGGGAATCCTCATGGCCAAGATGGTCCTGCTCGCCCAGTACCTCAGCATCAACGGGAACGTCCTGAACTCCTCCACCAAGAAGGCCGAGGTGTCGGTCGAGGTCGAGGACAAGGACGTCACCACCTTCGCCTCCGCCGGGTGGAAGGAAGTCCTCGGCGGCCTGAAGTCCGGCGAACTCGCCTGCGACTTCTTCCAGGACTTCGCCGCCTCGCAGCTCGACGCGATCATGTGGCCGCTGCTCGGCACCGTCGTGCCGTTCGAAGTCCGCGCCGACCAGGGCGCCGTGTCCGCCACGAACCCGAAGTTCACCGGCAACATCCTGATCAAGGGCTGGAACCCGATCGAGGGCTCGGTCGGCGACGAGGCCACCGTCGGTCTGACCTTCCCCACCTCGGGCGCTGTGGCCCGCGCCACCACCTGATGGCCGACGGCCCGCCGTTCCGGCTCGGCGTAGAAACCCATGAGGGGCTCGCCGCGCTGACCGCCGCGATCCGCCGCGAGGCCGACGGCAGGCAGCTGCGCAAGGAACTCGCGCGGAACCTGCGCGACGTCCTGAGGCCCGCGGCCGCCGAGGCCAGGAGCGGCATCATGGCGATGTCGTCGGCGGGCCTGCCGACCGCGCCCGCCCTGCGTTCCTCCATCGCCCGCCGTATCCGGCCCGAGGTGAAGCTCGGCGGCCGCTGGTCCGGCGCCCGCGTCAAGGCGTTCAAGACGAAGAACCTGCGCGGCTTCCCCAACGCGCCCAAGCGCACCAACCGGGCGGGCGGCTGGCGGCACCCGGTGTGGGGCAACCGCGAGGTCTGGATCCAGCAGCACGGAAAGATCGACTGGTTCGATCACGCCTTCGCCGGACGCGAGGGCCACTACAGGGCCGCTGTCGAGGCGGCCATGGAGAACATGGCCCGGCGTATCGCCGACCGGGCCGGATAGGGAGAGCGATGTACCTGGTCTACAGCCCGGAGGGCTCCGAGGAGCCGCAGCGCTGGCGCTACAACCCGCGCAAGATCATGTCGGCCGAACGGGAGGCCATCGAGCGGCGCACGGGCCGGACCTGGAGCGAGTTCACCAAGGACGTCGTCCAGGGCAGCAGCCTGTGCCGGCGCTCGCTGCTGTACGCGTTCCTCAAGCGCGACCATCCGGGCGTGAAGTGGGACGACGTCGACTTCGCCTGGGACGAGCTGAAGCTGGAGTACACCAAGGCGGAGTTGATCCAGATGCGCGAGGGCATCGCGGAGAACTTCACCGGCGACGAGCGCGCGGCCGTCCTGGAGAAGCTGGAGGCGGAGATCGCCGACGCCTACGACGACCCGGAGGACGAGGGAAAAGCCCTGCCGCCGATCGCCGACTGAGCCGCCTCGGCGACGCCGCGCACCTCCTCGGCATGCACCCCCGCGACTGGGACCACTGCACCACCGAGGAGACCGACCTCCTCCTCGACTGGCTGGACGCCTACGAGGAAGCCCAGCAGAGGGCCAGAGACAAACTCGACCGGGGCTAGCCGACGCCCCCCGCAGTAAGGGGGGTGGACGCCTGTGAGCGATACCTCGCTCGTCTTCAACCTGGTGGCCCGCGACCGCACCGGGCAGACCCTGAACCAGGTCAAGGAGAAGTTCTCCAGCGCGGCCGAAGGGATCTCCGCCGGGGTCGGAGCCGCGCTCGGCGCCGGCATCATGAACTCCTTCAGTGTGCAGGAGGCGCAGTCCAAGCTGGCCGCCCAGCTCGGGCTGACCGAGGCGGAGTCCGGCCGGATCGGGAAGGCCGCCGGCCAGCTGTACGCCCACGCGTATGGCGACTCGATGGACGAGGTCAACGCGGCGGTCGGCTCGGTGATGTCCTCCATCAAGGGCATGTCGAGCGCTTCCAGCGCGGACCTCCAGACGGCGACGCAGGCCGCGCTCAACTTCGCCAAGACCTTCGACATCGAGGTCGACCGGGCGGTACAGAGCGCGGGCACCCTCATCAACTCCGGGCTGGCGAAGAACTCGACGCAGGCGTTCGACCTGATCACGGCCGCCTCGCAGAAGGTGCCCGCGCAGCTGCGCGAGGACGTCCTGGACGCCTCCGACGAGTACTCCCAGTTCTTCAACACCCTGGGCTACTCCGGCGAGCAGGCGTTCTCCCTGCTGGTCGACGCCAGCAAGAAGGGCACGTTCGGCATCGACAAGGCCGGAGACGCGATCAAGGAATTCACGATCCGCTCCACCGACATGTCGACGTCGTCGCAGGCCGCCTACAAGGCGGTCGGACTGGACGCCCGCAGCATGTCGAACGACATCCTGGCCGGCGGCTCGCGGGCACAGGGCGCCACCCAGAAGATCATCAGCGGGCTGCTGGGCATCAAGGACCCCAGCAAGCAGGCCCAGGCCGCCATCGCCCTGTTCGGGACGCCGCTGGAAGACCTGAACGTCAAGGACATTCCCGCCTTCCTCACCTCGCTGAAGGGCGCTTCCGGCAGCATGGACGGCTTCGGCGGGGCGGCCAAGCGCAGCGGGGACACCCTGCGCGACAACGGAGCCACCGCGCTGGAGGAGTTCAAGCGCAAGGCCATGTCCACCGTGACTGACGTGGGCGGCTCCTTCGCCCAGTTCGCCATGGACAACCAGCAGGTCTTCACCCCGCTGCTCTACACACTGACCGCCCTGGCCGTCACCGTGATGGTGGTGCGCGGGGCGATGGCCGCCTACGCCGCCGTGTCCGCGATCGTCACCGGCGCGCATGCCCTGATGACGGCCTCGACCTGGAGCGTCATCGGCGGCTGGATCCGCATGAACGCCGTCGGCCTGATGGCCTACGCGCGGATCGCCGGCGCGGCCGTCGTCTCGGCGGCCACCACCGCGGCGTCCTGGACCGGGTCGGCGCTCGCCGCGATGGGCACCTGGATTCTCTCCGTCCTGCGGGCCGCGACGGTCGCCGTCGCCCAGTACGCCCTGATGGCGCTGCGGGCGGGCCTGTGGGCCGCGATCACCGCCGCCGCCTGGACCGGTACCGCGCTGCTGTCGATCGGCATCTGGATCCTGGGCATCCTGCGGGCGGGAGCGGTCGCCGCCGTCCAGTTCACGATGATGGCGCTGCGCGCGGTGGCGTGGGCCGCGGTCATGGCCGCCCAGTGGCTGATCGCCATGGGCCCGATCGGCTGGGTCATCGCCATCATCATCCTGCTCGTCGTCGTCATCGTCGCCAAGTGGGACCTGATCAAGCGGTACACGCTCATCGCGTGGAACTGGGTCTGGGCCAAGGTCAAGGTCGCGGTCGCCGGCATCCTCGCCGCGGTCTCCTGGCTGGGACGGCTGCCCGGCATGGTCGCCGCCTTCTTCTCCCGGATGGCGTCGGCGGCCATCAGCCGGGCGCTGGCACTGGTGGCGTGGGTGCGCGGGCTGCCCGGCCGGATCAACGCCGGGATCGTCGGCATGAACTCCCTGCTCGTGTCCAAGGGCCGCGCGGTGGTCCAGGGACTCTGGTCCGGTATCTCCGCGATGGGCGGCTGGATCCGGGGCCGGATCATGGGCTGGGCCCGCTCGGTCATTCCCGGCCCCATCGCCAAGGCCCTCGGTATCGCGTCACCCTCCAAGGTGACGACGGCTCAGGGCCGGTGGATCGCCCGCGGCCTGATCGAGGGCCTGACCGGATCAGGGCCGCAGGTACGGTCCGCCGCGACGAAGCTGTCCGACATCGTGTCTGACTCGATGCGGCGCGGCGCCAGGAAGTCCCGCGCGCTGAACACCATCCACACCGGCACGAGCCAGCTCATGCGGCTGGCCACCCGGGAGGCGGCAGTCGCCGCCCGGCTGAAGGCCACGAACAAGGACCTCGCCGACCTGCTGAAGAAGCGGGACGCGCTGGCCGCCGACGTCCGCAAGGGCGTGCTGGACTCGGCGAACATCACGGCGGTCTCCGGCGAGGGACCGGTCACCGGGTCCACCATCCTGGCCAACCTCCAGGACAAGGTCGCCCGTGCCAAGGAATTCGCCCGCAACCTGATGACGCTGAGGAAAAAGGGCGTCAGGTCCGACCTGATCGCCGAGATCGCGCAGGCCGGCGTCGAGCAGGGCTCCTCGGCGGCCACCGCCATGGCCCTCGCGGACAAGCGGACCGTCTCCCAGATCAACGCCACCCAGGGCCAGCTGGTCACCGCCGCCGGGCAGGCCGGGAACGTCGCCGGGAACGCGATGTACGGGGCGGGGATCCAGGCCGCGCAGGGCATCGTGCGCGGCCTGAAGAAGGAACAGGCCGCCATCGAACGGCAGATGCTGTCCATCGCCCAGGGCATGCAGCGGGCCATCAAGAAGGCGCTGGGCATCCGGTCGCCGTCGCGGCTGATGGCCGACACCGTCGGCCGGTTCATCCCGCCCGGCATCGTGCGCGGCATGGCCCAGACCACACCCCAGCTCGACGCCGCGATGCACGCGCTGGTCAAGCCCGAACAGCCCGCGGCGGGCAGGCCGCTCACCGCCACCGGAATGGCACCGCAGATGGGCGCCCAGAGCGGCGGCCTGGTCCGCGTCCGGATCGACTTCACCGGCGCGGACGGCGAGATGAAGCGGATGTTCCGCCGGATGGTCCGGGTCGACGGCCGGGGCCGCGTGCAGATCCTCACCGACAACTGACAGGAAGGGGGCGGCTCGTGGCGTTCCCGCAGACCCCGCTGGACACCCGCATCGACCTCCAGATCGGCGGGGTGTGGACGGACATCACCCCCGACGTCTACACCGCCAACGCCATCTCCATCGAGCGGGGCCGCCCCGACGAGGCGCCGCGCACCGACCCCGGCAGCTGCAAGCTGGAGATCAACAACCGCTCGGGCAGGTACTCCCCGCGCAACCCCCGCTCCCCGCTGTACGGGCTCATCGGGCGCAACACCCCGCTGCGGGTGAGCGTGCCCGGCCCCACCTCCTACCTGGACCTGGACGGCACCGCCGTCAACAACGCCTCGACACCCAGCGCCGCCGCCCTGAACCTGACCGGTGACCTCGATGTGCGCTGGGAGGGAGAGGCCGACTGGAACTCCGCGGGCGCGCAGATGCTCATCGGCAAGTGGGGCGCGGCCGGGAACCGCTCCTACCACCTGCGCTTGCAGACCGGCCAGTTGTGGATGCACTTCTCCACCGACGGCACCACCGGCTACTCCGCCGGCAGGGTCCTGCCGGCACTGCCCGCGCGCGCCGCGGTCCGGGGAACCGTCGACGTCGACAACGGCGCCGGCGGCATCACCATCCGCCTGTACACCGCCGCCTCACTGGCCGGTCCCTGGACCGAGATCGGCGCCTACACGATCGGCACGCCCAGCACCGTCTTCGTCAGCACGGCGCCCCTCACCATCGCCCCGCAGCAGCTCGACCTCGCCACACCGCCCCGGCAGGCCGTGACCGGCCGCTGCTACCGGGCCGAGGTCCGCAACGGCATCGACGGCCCCCTGGTCGCCGCCCCCGACTTCACCGCGCAGAGCACCGGCACCTCCGCCTTCACCGACAGCGCCGGCCGCGCCTGGACCGTGAACGGCACGGCCGTGATCTCCAGCCGGCGTGTCCGCTTCACCGGTGAGGTCTCCAGCTGGCCGTCGCGCTGGGACGTCTCCGGCAAGGACATCCGGGTGCCCGTCGAGGCGGCCGGCGTGCTGCGCCGCTACGGCCAGGGCGCCAAGCCGCTGGAGTCCACGCTGCGCCGCCGCCTGCCCTCCGGGTCCCCGCTCGCGTACTGGCCGCTGGAGGACGGCGCATCCTCCAGCCAGGCGTCCTCAGGTATCAGCGGCGGGCGGCCGCTGCGCGTCTCAGGGATGACGTTCGGCGGTGACGCCTACCCGCCCGGCTCCGGCCCGCTGCCCTCCCTCGGGTCATCGGCATCCATGGACGGCCGGGTGACCGGCGCCAAGCCCGGCGGCTGGCACGTCGAGATGGTGTACCGGCTGCCGACCCTGCCGGCCACCGAACAGACCATGCTGACCCTGACCCTCGCACCGGGCACCGGAGGCGTCGCGCAAGTCGCGTGCCGGGTCTCCGTCAACGGGGTCCGCGTGCAGTGCCTGGACGGCGACGGCACCGTGCTCGCCTTCTTCCTCTACACCGACGCCGCGGCGACCGCCGCGTTCGCCGGCGTGTGGAACCGGCTGCAAGTGTTCTCCTCGGTCTCCGGCTCCACCACCACCGTCAGCGTGAGCTGGCGGGACGTCATCACCAACGCCTGGCGCACCTCCTCCACCAGCTACACGGGCACGCCCGGCACCCTCACCGGCGTCCGCAACACCTGGGCCGCCGCCTTCCAGTCCACGGCGATCGGACACCTGGCGGCCTGGGACATCGGCGGCACCACCGCGACCACACCCGGCGTCACGACCTTCGACCGCGCCGACGACGCCTACAGCGGCGAGACCGCCGGCAGCCGCATGATCCGGCTCTCCGGCGAAGAGACCATCCCCCTCACCGTTTACGGCCAGACCAACACCGAGGAACCCCTCGGCCCGCAGAAGCCGGACACCCTGCTGAACCTGCTGGAGGAAGCCGCCGACGTCGACGGCGGAATCCTCTACGAGCGCCGCGACCGGCTCGGCCTCGTCTACCGCGACCGCGCGTCCATGTACAACCAGACGCCCGCCCTCGTCCTGGACTACAACACGCCCGGCCACGTCGCCCCGCCGCTGGAGCCCCTGGACGACGACCAGCCCGTCCGCAACGACATCACCGTCACCCGGGAAGGCGGCGCGTCCGCGCGCGTCACCCTGGACACTGGCACCCTGTCCACGCAGGCCCCGCCAAACGGGGTCGGCGTGTACGACGAGGCGGTCACCCTCAACCTGTACACCGACGACCAGGCCCTCCAGCAGGCCGGATGGAGGCTGCTGCTGCGCACCGTGGACGAGGCCCGCTACCCGGTCGTCAACATCGACCTCGCCGCCGCCCCGTCCCTGGTCGACAAGGTGACCGCGCTCGACTCCGGCGACCGCATCCGCATCCTCAACCCCCCGCCCTGGCTGCCGCCCGGACCGATCGACCTCATCGTGCAGGGCTACAGCGAGAGCATCGGCCACCCCAACGACTGGAACCTCTCGCTGAACTGCACACCCGCCAGCCCGTGGACGATCGCCGAGACCGCCATTCTCGAGGACTTCGAGGACACCGTCTACGACATCCCCCTCACCGCCGGCGGCAACCAGCCCTGGGCACGCAGCCAGACCCGCGCCCAGAACGGCTCCTGGTCCCTGCGCTCCGGCACGATCAGCAACAACCAGACCTCGGACGCCACCGCCACCGTGCCGCCCGGCGCGACCGTCTGCTCGTTCTGGTACTGGGTCAGCAGCGAAACCGCCGGGACCGGCTTCGAGGGCGACCGGCTCCTGGTCCTGGTCGACGGCGTCCAGGCGCTGCGCGCGCAGGGCACCATCGGCTGGACGTACACCACCCTCGACGTGACCGGCGCGAACACCGTGACCTTCCGCTACACCAAGGACAACTCCGGCGCGGCCGGCGAGGACTGCGCACACCTTGACGACCTCGCCTTCCACCGCGCCCCGACCCGCGTGGACACCGACGGATCCAGCCTCGCCGCCGCCGTCACCAGCGCCGCCACCACCCTGACCGTCGCCACCAACACCGGCCCGCCCTGGATCACCTCCGCCGCCTACCCCGCAGACTTCCCGTTCGAGGTCCAGGCGGCCGGCGAGCGGATGCGGGTCACCGCCGTCGTGCCCGCCGTGACCGACACCTTCGGCCGCACGCTGAGCAGCAGCTGGGGGACTACCGACTCCGGCGAGACGTGGACGACGTCCGGCGGCAGCGCCAGCGACCACAGCGTCGCCAGCGGCACCGGGCGCCACTCCCAGGCCAGCATCAACATCTCGCGTTGGGCGCTGCTGGCGTCACCGATGGCCGACGTCGACCTGGTGGTGAGCGCGTCCACCAGCGTGCTCGCCGCGGGCGGACCGCACTACGTCGGGCTCGTGGCCCGAGCCGCAGACGTGAACAACCTGTACTACGCCCGGCTCGCCTTCAACACCGATCAGACCGTCACGCTCGTACTCCAGCGGCGCATTGCCGCCGGACAGACCGACCTGGCGTCAGCCACGATGGCCGGCGCGCACGCCGCGAACACGCCCTGGCGGATGCGGTTCCAGGTGCAGGGCTCCACCCTGCGGGCGCGGGCGTGGCGGGCGTCCGACCCGGAGCCGGCCAGCGCGTGGCACGTCGTCGCCACGGACACGTCGCTGACGGCCGCCGGGTCGATCGGAGTCCGGACGATCCTCAGCTCCGCCAACACCAACACCCTGCCGGTCGTCGCCTTCTACGACGACGTCGCGCTGCTCAACCTTCAGAAATTCACCGTCACCCGTGCGGTCAACGGGATCGTCAAAGCCCAGAACCTGGGCGCTGACCTGCGGCTGGCCCACACGGCCTGGGTCGCGCTCTAGGAGGATCTGATGACCCTGTGGCAGCCCGGCATGACGATCACCGCCAGCCGGATGCAGGACGCGACCCCATGGGTGCCGCTGACCTCGGTGGGCGCCTACCAAGGTGGGGCGAGCGACGGACCCGCCCAGCCCATGGTCCGTGATTCCTACGTCCGCGACGAGCTGGTCCGCGAGTTCAAAGGGATCATCAACTTCAGCGGCGTCACCACGGCCGCGTACACCTTCTTCACCTTCTCGACCGCCTACCAGCAGGCATACGAACGGAACTGGGCGGCCGCAGGTTTCGGGCAGACCGGCACGTTCCGCGTCTACCTCAGCACAGCCGGGAACTGGGCGATCACCGGACAGGCCGGGTCGGTGACCTCGATCCGCCTCGACGGCTTCGAGATCAAGTCCGCCACCGGCACCCTCCCGGCGTCCTGACCCACCACCCCCACCACCCCCGCCCCGCGCCAGACGGCCGGGGCTTCCTTCATGTCTGGAGTCCACATGGCGCCACCCCTGACCGCCGCGCAGATACTCGCAGCCCTCCGCGCCGAAGGGCTCACCGTTCACGAGGTGAAGTCCTGGCGCACCCACAGCCGCGCCGGGCACGGCGCCTGGGGCCCGCTGAACGGCGTGATGATGCACCACACCGCCGGGGTCTCCGGCATGGTCGACTACTGCTACAACGGCAACACCGACCTGCCCGGCCCGCTCTGCCACGGCGTCATCGACAAGAAGGGCGAGGTCTGGCTCGTCAGCTCCGGCCGCGCCAACCACGCCGGAGGCGGCGACCCCGCCGTGCTCGCCGCCGTCGTCGCCGAGAACTACGCCGTCCGGCCGCCCGCCACGCATCAGCATCAGGGCAGCGCGGGCGCCGTCGACGGCAACCCGCACTTCTACGGCTTCGAGTGCGTCAACCTCGGCGACGGCAAAGACCCGTGGCCCGCCGCACAGGTGCAGGCCATGGTCCGCGCCGGCACCGCCCTGTGCCGGGCGCACAAGTGGGGGGCGAAGTCGGTGATCGGCCACAAGGAGTGGTCCGACTGGAAGTCCGACCCCGCCGGGCCCGCAGTCGCCATGCCCACCCTGCGCGGCTACATCAAGGCCGCGCTCGCCGCGAAGCCCGGCACCTGGACGCTCACCCCCGCGAAGCCCCCGGCCCCGCCCACCCCCACACCGCCGCGCACCACCGAGCAGCGGCTGACCGACATCGAGAAGCGCCTCACCGCGCTGGAGAAGAAGGGCTGACCATGGACAGCAAGTTCATCCTGGACCTCGCCGAGCGCGCCGGCTGGACCGGCGCCGAGGCCGCACTCGGCCTGACCATCGTGGAACTCGGCGACCTGCCAGTCTGGTGGGCGGCCCCGGCCGCGCTGCTCGCCGCGTCCGCGAAGGCATGGGTGGCCAAGCACGTCGGCCGCAAGGGCACCGCGTCCACGCTCCCGGCCAGCGCGGACCCGGCGAGCGCCTGACGAAGGAGGGCCGATGGCTGACCTGCTCGGATTCAGACCATCCGACCTGGGCGCCGCGGCCCTCGTCGGACTGATCGTCCTCATGGTGCTCACCGGACGACTCGTCACCCGCCGGCAGCTCGATGACGTGCGCGCCGACAAGGACGCGCAGATCACGGCTGAGCGCGACGAGAAGGCCACCTGGCGCGAAGCCCACCGGGTCTCGGAGGAGGCACGCCGGGAGGCACAGGACCAGGCGGGCGAGCTGCTTGAGCTGGCCCGGACCGCCGGCCACTTCTACAAGGCGCTCCCGCAGGCCGCCGGGGAGGTGACCGCGGATGCGCTGGATCAGGCGCCTGCTGGGCCACCGTCATGAGCGGGCCCGGCCGGCGGAGTCCGAGGGGCAACGCGCGGCGACAGCGGCCCTGGCCCGTGCGCACGCTGCCCGCCAGGTGGCGGCCGACCGGCGCCCCGCCGTGGACGAGGTCGCGGCCGACCTGCGTGCCATCCGGGAGCGGAACCACTTCGCGGACCTGATCCGCACGACAGTCCTGGGAGGGGAGGCCCAATGAACCTGGGCCAGTGGGTGAACACCGTCGTCAGCGCCTTCGTCGCCCTGTGCGCGCTGGTCTTCATCGTGACCTACCACCGGCTCGCGCCCTGGCGCGGGTCCGGGGTGGGCTGGTTCGTGATGGCGCTCGCCGCCACGATCGGACTGCTCGCCAGCTACACAGTGGTCATCACCGCCGTCGGCATAGACGGTACCGCCGCCACCGTGCTGCGGATGATCCGGTCCGGCCTGCTGCTCACCGTGGGCGGGCTCCTGATCCAGGCCACCCGCACGATGATCCGCGCGCAGCGACACAACTGACCGACGACTGCGGCCCCCGCTCTCCTCCGGGAGACGCTGTTGGTTTATTCGGGAGCTGGTCCTATTTCGCCCCGTCGAGCTCATGCTCGACGGGGCGAAGTGCTGCGAAGTGGCTGGTGCGGGTGCG